>JAPPAR010000002.1 GCA_026705445.1 Candidatus Dadabacteria bacterium | reverse complement strand
GGTGGAAGGACAGTTGGGGCAGGCGTAGTAACAGAAATAATTGAGTGATGAGTAATAGACTCTACAGGGCAGTAGCTCAATTGGTAGAGCAGCGGTCTCCAAAACCGCAGGTTGGGGGTTCGAGACCCTCCTGCCCTGCAGAAAAACCAAGTCATGGAAAAATTTGACAGGATCAAAGTTGATACGACCAGGTATCTCAGCGGTGTTGCTACAGAACTGAAAAGAATAACCTGGCCCGAGCGTAAAGATACGGTTAAATCAACCTTAGTGGTTGTTATTATTACCGCGTTTTTTGCACTCTTTTTTATGCTGGCCGATTACGTGTTCTCTTTTCTGTTTGGTCTTATACTGAGTTAAAGAGCGAATCGGGAGCAGTTTTCGAATGCCGAGCAAGTGGTATATAGTGCATGTAAATACCGGTTTTGAGGAACGGGTTAAAACCCAGATAGAAAACGGGATGGAGAGCATGAACAATGAAAACCTTGCCATTGACGAGGTTTTTATTCCTACTGAGACAGTAGTTGAAACACAGAAAGGCGGAAGGAAGAGAACATCTATTAGGAAATTCTTTCCCGGATATATAATGCTTAAAATGGAACTTAACAAGGAAACCCTGGATTTCGTACGGGAGATACCGAAAGTGATAAGTTTCGTGGGAGGTCGCCCGGTTGATGGAAAGATAAATATTGATTCCATCCCCGAAGTTGACGAAGAAAAAGTTAACGAGATAAAAACAAGGGCAAAAGAGGGCACGCTCAAGCCCAAGCCGAGCGTCGCTTTTGAAAAAGGAGAATCCATAAGAGTTATAGAAGGTCCTTTTGCTAATTTTTCCGGAATTATAGAAGATGTAAAACCCGAAAAAGCCAGGGTGCAGGTACTGGTCAGCATTTTTGGCAGGACCACACCCATAGAGCTCGATTTTAATCAGGTGGAGAAAATCTAGATGAAGAAAATAAGCGGTTACATAAAGTTGCTGATTGAAGCGGGAAAGGCATCCCCTTCGCCTCCGGTAGGTCCCGCGCTCGGACAAAGAGGCGTGAACATAATGGAATTCTGCAAAGCCTTTAATGCCCAGACGTCTTCTTCCGAAGGGCTTCTTCCAGTTACGGTGACCGTTTACGCGGACAGGTCTTTTGATCTTCAGATAAAAACTCCCCCTACTTCTTACCTGCTGAAAAAAGCTGCGGGCCTTGAAAAAGGTTCAGGATCCACTCCGAGGACCAAAGCCGGCAAGATTACGGAGGAACAGGCAAGGGAGATAGCGCAAAGAAAGCTCGAGGATCTCAATACTGATGAAATTGACGCGGCTTTGATGGTTGTGCGTGGTACCGCGAGAAGCATGGGAATTGATATAGAAGGATAGAGTTTGGAGAGACTTCATGACCACCAGAGGAAAAAAATATATTGACGTAAGCACCAAAGTAGATTCCCGCAAAGAGTATACGGTTGATGAGGCCATGGAGCTTGTGGCTCAGGCCCACTATGCGAAATTTGACGAAACGGTGGATATAGCCGTAAATCTCGGCATAGACCCCAGACATGCGAACCAGCAGATTCGTTCCGCACTCGTGTTGCCTCACGGTCTCGGGAAAAAAATGACGGTCCTCGTGTTTGCAACGGATGATAAGGCAGTCGAGGCAAAAGATGCCGGGGCCGATTATGTGGGTCTTGACGATATCGTGGAAAAAATTTCTAAGGAGAACTGGCTTGATTTTGACGTGGCTATAGCCACTCCTGACGTGATGTCAAAGGTTGGAAGACTGGGAAAAGTGCTGGGGCCAAGAGGACTGATGCCGAGTCCTAAGGTAGGTACTGTAACTTCGGATGTCGCTAACATGGTCAAGGAATCAAAGGCCGGTCGTGTTGAAATCAGAAATGACAAAAGCGGGGTTATACACGCTCCTGTTGGAAAAGTCTCTTTCGGAAAAGAGAACCTGAAAGAAAACTTCCTCGCCTTTATGGGTTTTCTGATCAAAGAGAAACCTGTTGCTTCTAAGGGTATTTTTCTGAAGAGAGTTTCGGTGTCGGCGACCATGGGTCCCGGTATCGGAGTTAGTGTGCCGGATATTAGGAACGAACTTAAAAGTATGGGAATTGCGGCGTAAGCGTAACGCGAAACTAGATACGAGAAGAGAGAGACTATGCTCAGTAAAGCCGAAAAGCAGAAAGTAATTGACGACTTGGCATCCAGATTCCATTCCGTTTCCTCGGTGTTTGTTGTTGAATACCAAGGACTTAAGGTGAAGGAGATGGATGTCCTGAGGAAAAAACTCAGGCAGACCAATACGGAGTTCAGGGTTGTAAAGAACACCCTTCTGGAGAAAGCTTCACTAGGAACGGACATAGAAAAAATGAAAGATCTTTTTTCGGGTCCCACAGCGATTGCTATCTGTGACGGAGAGTCTTCCGCGGCAGCGAAGGTTTTTGTTGATTACGGCGAAGATTTCCCGGAAATCAAGATAAAGGGCGGTATATTCGAAGGAGAAGTAGTAGATGTATCCAGAATAGAGCAGATAGCAAAGCTTCCGTCAAGGCAGGAGCTTATCTCCGAGTTTGTAGGCCTGCTTAGTGCTCCGATGGGCAACCTTGTGGGAGTCTTGGAGCAGGCACGCTCAAACATTGTCAATGTGTTAGAAGGTTTAAAAGAAAAGAAAACTAAATAAAAAGCTGTAGAACTGTTTTATCAAGGAGGAATAAAAATGCCCGATATTAGTAGAACAGACGTTGTCACTTATCTTGAACAAGCTAGCATGCTTGAGATCTCCGAACTGATAGAGGAAATAAAGGAAAAGTTCGGTGTTCAGGCCGCTGCGCCACAAGTTGCTGTTGCCACTGCTGCCGGTGCCGAAGCCGCTCCTGCGGCCGAAGAGAAAACTGAGTTTAGTGTAATTCTCAGTTCTTTCGGAGACAAGAAAATACAGGTCATAAAAGCAGTAAGGGAAATCGCGGGTCTTGGACTCAAGGAATCCAAGGAGCTTGTTGAAGGAGTTCCAAAACCTGTAAAAGAGGGAGTTAGCAAGGATGAGGCTGCAGACATCAAGAAGAAGCTTGAAGACGCCGGGGCAACCGTTGAAGTTAACTGACCATAATTTTCTTCGGTTATTTTCACTTAAATTAAAAAACGAGGGGGTGCGCGTTGACCATAGAGAATATAGAGTCTCAGGAATTAAGGAAAGATTTTTCGAAGATCCCCCAGGTTCTGGATATCCCCCACCTGCTTGATGTACAGATAAAATCGTACGAAGATTTTCTGCAGGCCGATGTTCCTCCAGATGAGCGTTCGGACACCGGCCTTCATGGAGCCTTCAAGGCTGTTTTTCCTCTTGAGGATTATAATGGCAAGGCTTCTTTGGAATATCTCAGCTACAGGCTGGACGAACCCAAGTATGATTTCGCCGAATGCAGGCTTAAGGGCTATACCTACACTGCTCCTCTTTATGTAACTTTCCGTCTTATAATTTGGGACATTCCTGAAGGTGAAAAAGGACAGAAAGATACCGAGAGACAGTTCCGCGACATTAAAGAGCAAGAGATATACTTTGGGGAAGTACAGCTTATGACCCCCAGCGGTTCTTTTATAGTAAACGGAACCGAAAGAGTAATCGTAAACCAGCTCCACAGATCTCCCGGAGTGTTTTTTGATCGGGACAAAAGCAAGAACCAGCTGTCCGGAAAGGAAGGATCTTTTATAGCGAGAATCGTTCCTCAAAACGGTCGCTGGCTTGATTTTGAATATGATCTGAAAGACATGCTCCATGTGCGCATAGACAGAAAGAAAAAATTCCACGTCACCGTTCTTCTCAAGGCCATGGGTTATGATGAGCAGCAGATAATGGATTTCTTCTATCCCGTGGAGACTTTCCATATAGAACCAGAAGAACTTCGAAAAGAAGTAACCGCGGAAGTTTTCGAGGTGGGAGCGGAGGGTTTTAAGAAAGAAAAGACCACCGAAATAATTTCCTATCAGAAAGTGACTGTGGATATAAACCACCCGGAAACAGGTGACCTTATAGGTAGAAAGGGAAGAAGGCTGAAAAATCTTCTTTCAAGATTCGAAGAAGTTGGCATGAGTTCCATACCTGTTTCAGATGAAGAGATAATGGAAAAACCCTCGGCCGAAGTGGTCTCCGACCCCGAAACTGGGGAAGTAATACTAGATTTCAATGAGGAAATAACGGAAGAGAAACTCGACGAACTCCGCAGAGTCGGTAAAAAAACCCTCAGAGTCTACTACATAGACAAGACCCTGTTCGTGAGTTCTCTTCGGACCACACTTCTTTCCGATAAGGTGGATTCATGTGAGGAAGCCATAACGGAGATATACAAGAAATTCAGGCCGACGGACCCTCCTTCCGATGAAGTCGCGCGGACTTTCTTTGAAAATATGTTCTTCACTCAGGATGCATACAGACTCTCGAAAGTGGGTCGGATCAAGATTAACTATAAGCTCAAGAGGAAGGGCGTGAGCGATGATCATCTTACTTTGGACAGAGAAGATATCCTTCTGACCGTGAAATACCTGCTTGATTTGAAAGGTGGCAGGGGATCTACCGATGACATAGACCATCTCGGCAACCGAAGGGTAAGGACCGTTGGGGAACTTATAGAGGACCGTTTTTATCACGGTCTTGAGAGGCTTGCACGGTTTGTGAAGGAAAAAATGGGATACCAGACCATAGAAAACCTAATGCCTAATGAAGTACTGGTTCCGAAAACCGTTACATCGGTTCTCAAGGAGTTTTTCACCACGGGTCAGCTTTCCCAGTTCATGGATCAGACCAACCCTCTGTCGGAAATAACTCATAAAAGAAGGCTGAGCGCACTTGGTCCGGGCGGTCTTACCAGAGAGAGAGCGGGGTTCGAGGTAAGAGATGTTCACTCTTCCCATTATGGGAGAATATGTCCTATAGAAACTCCGGAAGGTCCTAATATCGGACTTATATCCAGCTTGAGCACTTATGCGAAGATAGATGAATCCGGATTTATCCGGACTCCTTACAGGAAAGTGAAGGACGGGCGTGTTACGGACGAAATAATTTATATGAATGCACTTATGGAAGAGGATTACATTGTAGCTCAGGCAAACGCCCCCCTTGAAGAGGACGGGTCTTTCAAACTGCCTTTTGTCTCCGCCAGGGGAAATGGCGAATTTATGATGGTTGAGAGGGAAGAGGTTGAGTTTATGGACGTGTCCCCTTCGCAGCTTGTTTCGGTTTCGGCTTCTCTTATTCCCTTTCTTGAGCATGATGACGCGAACAGGGCCCTTATGGGTTCTAATATGCAGCGCCAGGCCGTGCCGCTCATAAAGAGTGTCTCGCCGCTTGTGGGGACAGGTTTTGAAAGCAAGGTGGCCAAGGACTCCGGGGTTACGGTCGTCGCACGCAGAGATGGCGTAGTGGAGTCCGTAGATGCGGTTAGGATTGTGGTTAAATCCACGGAAAGAAGTCGCGAAGGTGGGGTGGATATCTACAACTTGATAAAGTTCCACCGCTCAAACCAGAGTTCCTGCTGGAATCAGACGCCTATAGTTTGCCAAGGGCAGCGGGTGAAGAAAGGACAGGTAATAGCGGATGGGTGTTCGACGGACCGTGGCGAACTGGCGCTCGGACAGAATATGGTTGTCGCCTTTATGCCGTGGGGAGGATACAACTTCGAAGACGCAATCTTGATATCCGAGAGGGTTGTAAAGGACGATGCATTCACCTCAATTCATATTGAGGAGTTTGAGTGTACGGCAAGGGAGACGAAACTCGGAAGAGAAGATATAACCAGAGATATACCTAATGTGTCCGAAGAGTCACTTAGGTATCTGGATGAAAGCGGGATAATAATGATAGGTGCCGAGGTTGAGCCTGGAGACATCCTGGTTGGAAAAATTTCTCCAAAAACCGAAACTCAGCTTTCTCCGGAAGAGAGGCTCTTGAGGGCGATCTTCGGAGATAAGGCCGGGGATGTCAAGGATTCCTCCCTCAAGGTTTCTTCCGGGGTATACGGTACCGTGATAGATGTTGAAACTCTTGTGTCCCGCTCCGTGGATAAGGACGAGAGAAGTAAAGACATTGAGAACCAAGAAATCTCAAAATTGATGGAAGAGAGAGAGAACGAGGTAAGTATTCTCAGGCGGGATGCGGTTGACAGAGTAAAGCATATTGTCCTAGGCAAAACTTCGCTTTCCAAAATAACGGTTAACAGGAAAACCATTCTTAAAAGCGGACAGGAAATTACTGAAGAGATTCTTGATGCTATTCCCTTAGAAAAGCTTGTTGATGTTAGGATAAAGAACCTTCCCGAAGCGGGTGAAGAACTGACTGGAATAATTGGCAGAGTTCTCAAACGCATTGATTACGTGACCGCTACCTATGAGCAGCGCATAGAAAAATTGAAAAAGCCCGATGAGTTGCCTCCCGGGGTTTTGAGAGTGGTTAAGGTCCGCATTGCGGTTAAAAGAAAGCTTCAGGTTGGTGACAAAATGGCGGGACGGCATGGCAACAAGGGTGTCGTATCGAAAATACTTCCGCAGGAAGATATGCCTTATCTCTCGGACGGGAGGCCGGTTGATATGGTGCTTAACCCGCTCGGCGTGCCTTCAAGGATGAACGTTGGCCAGATACTGGAGACCCATCTGGGGTGGGGCGGCAGAGAACTGGGAAGGCAGCTTAATGAGTATATCGAACAGGAATTTAGCGACGAAGCCCTAAGAGAGAAGCTTCTGGAAATATACTCGGATTCTTCGCAGACACGGGAGCTTGTAGGGTCGCTGGACAGAGAAGGTCTTGTAGAGTTGGTAAGAGAGCTTGAGGATGGAGTGCCGGTAAAATCCCCGGTCTTTGACGGTGCCCACGAGGCTGAAATTGCGCGTATCCAGGAGCTTGCCGGCATCGACGAAGATGGAAAGACTATTCTTTTTGATGGTCAGACCGGTGAACCTTTTGATCAGAAAGTGTGCGTTGGGATAATGTACATGTTAAAGCTCCATCACCTTGTTGAAGAGAAAATTCATGCGAGGGCAATCGGGCCTTATTCCTTGGTAACGCAGCAGCCCCTTGGCGGGAAGGCCCACTTCGGTGGACAGAGACTTGGAGAAATGGAGGTCTGGGCGCTTGAAGCCTACGGGGCCGCCTACACCCTTCAGGAATTTGTCACCATAAAATCAGACGACGTAGCGGGACGGACGAGAATATTCGACTCGATCGTAAGAGGTGATATGAATTTTGAACCAGGTCTCCCTGAATCTTTCAAAGTGTTGCGCAAGGAACTGCAGGCGTTGGGACTTGATGTGGATCTTATTGAAGAGGAAGCGGAAATTGAACCGCTTCCGAAATATTAATTTGGAGGGAATCATACCATGGATATAGACACGCTTTTTGAAAAGCCGAAAAACCCTTCTGATTACTCGACCATAAAAATTTCCATAGCTTCTCCGGAAAAAATCAGGTCATGGTCAAACGGAGAAATAAAAAAACCTGAAACTATAAACTACAGGACATTCAAACCCGAGAGAAACGGTCTTTTCTGTGCCAAAATATTCGGGCCCGTGAAAGATTACGAATGCACCTGCGGAAAATACAAAAGACTTAAGCACAGAGGAGTAACTTGTGAGAAATGCGGCGTGGAAGTAATTTCCTCTAAAGTAAGAAGGGAGAGAATGGGTCATATAGAACTCGCTTCTCCCGTTGCACACATATGGCTTCTTCGCAGCATTCCCAGCAGAATAGGAATGCTCCTTGACATGACTTTGAAGGACTTGGAGAGAGTGCTTTATTTCGAGGCTTACATAGTTATGGATCCGGGAATTTCCGACCTCAAGTTTGCCCAAGTAATAACCGAAGATGAGTACAGAGCCGAGCGCGAGCGCTTCGGTTCCGAATTTGTCGTCGGTATGGGGGCCGAATCGGTACGGGAAATGCTGAAAACCATAGATTTAAACGAGCTTTCTCAAGAACTCAGGACGAGTATGAAAGAGACCAAGTCTCCAATCAAAAAAGCCCGTATTGCAAAAAGACTGAGAATATGTGAAGCGTTTCGCAAGTCCAAAAACCGTCCGGAATGGATGATCCTGACCACTATTCCTGTTCTGCCACCTGATCTCAGACCCCTTGTTCCTCTTGATGGAGGACGGTTTGCCGCCTCTGATCTTAACGATCTCTACAGAAGAGTGATCAACAGAAACAACAGGCTGAGAAAACTCCTTGAACTCGGTGCTCCGGACATAATAGTCAGGAATGAAAAGAGGATGCTGCAGGAGTCTGTCGACGCACTTTTGGAGAACGGGAGAAGGGGAAGACCGGTTTTGGGTCACAACCACAGACCACTTAAGAGTCTGAGTGACATAATAAAAGGTAAACAAGGCAGATTCAGACAAAACCTTCTGGGGAAAAGAGTTGATTACTCAGGTCGGTCAGTGATTACCGTAGGTCCAGATCTGCGTCTTCACCAATGCGGAATCCCCAAGCAGATGGCGCTTGAACTTTTCAGGCCCTTTATTTACCAGAAGCTTGAAAGATGGGGTGAGGCGGCAACGATAAAGATAGCGAAGAAGCTGCTTGACAGCGAAGCTCCGGTGGTGTGGGACGCTCTTGACGAAGTGATAAAAGAGCATCCGGTACTTCTTAACAGGGCCCCGACTCTTCATCGTCTTAGCATACAGGCTTTCGAACCGGTGCTTATTGAAGATAAAGCCATTCAGCTTCATCCTCTTGTATGCCCTGCCTACAACGCGGATTTTGACGGCGACCAGATGGCGGTTCATGTTCCGCTCTCAATTGAGGCCCAGACCGAATGCCGCTCGCTTGTTATGTCGACGAACAATATTCTTTCTCCCGCGCACGGAAAGCCGATAATACTTCCCACTCAGGATATAGTTCTGGGGCTTTACTACCTCACAAGGGATACGGCTTCAGATAAAAGTTCCGAGCCGGGCCGTGTTTCTTCAGTGCGTGAGGTGGTTTTTGCGTATGAACTGGGGAAGATCGGTTTGCATGATAGCGTAACAGTGAGGATTGACGGGAAGAGTCATCTGACGACAGTCGGAAGAGTGTTGATGTACGAGGTTGTTCCCGAAGGTGTTTCCTTTGAACTTATCAACAAGCCAATGACTAAAAGAGCTATAGAAGCCCTTGTGGATGAGTGTTTCAGGAAAACCGGCGGCAAAAGCACGGTTTTGCTGGCTGACAGCCTGAGGACTCTAGGATTCAAGTATTCGACAAAGTCCGGAGCTTCTATTTCGATCACGGACATGATTATTCCTGAATCAAAGAAGGATCTGTTGGAAAATGCCCAAGAGGAAGTTATGAAAGTGCAGAGCCAGTATTCCCAGGGGCTTATAACCGACGGAGAGAGGTACAACAAGGTAATAGATATTTGGGCAAAAACAAGCGATGAAGTCGCTCAGGCAATGATGAGAAAGATCTCTTCAGAGGAAGTCCAGACGGGCAAAAACACTACAGTTGCGGGACCGAGTTCGAACCCAATATATATGATGATTGATTCTGGGGCGAGAGGGAGCCAGACGCAGGTAAGGCAGCTTGCGGGTATGAGGGGGCTTATGGCGAAGCCTTCGGGAGAAATAATAGAAACTCCTATCACATCCAATTTCCGTGAGGGGCTATCAGTGCTCCAGTATTTTATTTCTACCCATGGTGCGAGGAAGGGACTTGCGGATACGGCACTAAAAACAGCAAATGCCGGTTACCTGACGCGAAGGCTGATTGATGCCGCCCAGGATGTAATGATTGCCGAACTTGACTGCGGCACCATAGAGGGAATTAAAGTCAGTGATCTGGTGGAAGGTGGAGAAATAATTGAAAAAGTAGGGGAGAGGGTGCTTGGAAGGGTGGTGCTTGAAGATATAGAAGATCCCCAGACCGGAGAGGTCATTGTTCACGCAAACGAGGAAGTTGATGAGACCGCGGTTGCTAAGATGGATGAAGCGGGCATAAGCGAGGTGAGCATCCGTTCTGTTCTTACCTGTGAAACCAGAAGCGGTGTCTGCAGACTCTGCTATGGAAGGAACCTTTCCACTGGAAAACTTGTGAACATGGGCGAAGCCATAGGTATTGTCGCGGCCCAGTCAATCGGGGAACCCGGAACTCAGCTTACCATGAGAACGTTTCATATAGGTGGTGCCGCGAGCCAGAGAGCAGCCGAGAGCACCCTTGAGAATCAGCACGAGGGGATAGTCAGATTTAAGAACATAAAAGCCGTCAAGGGACGTGGTAACAAATTGGTTGTTATCAGCAGAAGCGGCGTCCTTTCAATTGAGGACAGCAAGGGATATGAAAGGGAAAAATATCCCGTTGTGCTCGGGGCCAGGCTTAACGTCAAGGAAGGGGACAAAGTAAAGAAAGGAAAAATACTCGCTGAATGGGACCCTTACACGACCCCAATAATTTCAGAAGTTCCGGGTGCTGTAAAGTTCAGGGACCTTGAAGCCGGAGTTACGTACAAGGAACAGGTCGATGAAGTCACGGGTGTTCTCATGAGGGTGGTGGTTGAGACCAAGGATCTGGAAATGCATCCCACTCTGGATGTCGAGGTGAGAACAGAGGATTTGGAATCTCTGGAAATCGATTCCTTGCCGAAAGATAAGAAGGTGCCTTACTCGCTTCCCGTAGGCGCTATAATAGAAGTCGGCGACAAAGATAGCATAGAGGCGGGGGATGTGCTTGCCAAGATTCCGAGAGCGACCTCGAAGACAAAAGACATCACCGGAGGTCTTCCCAGGGTTGCCGAGCTTTTTGAAGCCAGAGTGCCCAAAGATCCGGCCGTTGTAAGCGAAATCGACGGACTTATATCTTACGGGAAAGATCTAAAGGGGAAGAAGAGGGTTGTGGTAACTCCGGAGATGGGAGAGCCTAAAGAATATACTGTTCCCAGGGGAAAACATATCTTGGTCAGGGAAGGGGAATTCGTCTCTTCCGGTGACCAGCTTGTCGACGGTGCGGTTAATCCCCATGACATTCTGAATATCATGGGAGAAAAAGAACTCGCCAACTACATGGTTAACGAAATTCAGGAAGTCTACAGACTTCAGGGTGTGAAGATTAACGACAAGCATATCGAGGTTATAGTCAAGCAGATGCTAAAAAGGGTGAAGATAAAAGACCCAGGTGACACCACCATGCTTGTCGGCGAGGCTATAGAGAAAAATGTTTTCTTTGAAGAAAATGAGAAGGTCGTCGAAGAAGGCGGAACCCCGGCAGCGGCCGAGCCACTTCTTCTCGGTATAACCCGCGCTTCGCTTAGCACTCGCAGTTGGCTTTCCGCCGCATCTTTTCAGGAAACCACCAGGGTTCTTACCGAGGCCTCCTGCGAGGGTAGGGAGGATGATCTCAGAGGACTCAAGGAAAACGTTATCGTGGGCAGGTTGATTCCGGCTGGCACCGGCCTTCCCATGTACAGGGACATAAGCATAGAGACCGAGGCACCGGAAATACCTGTACCCGTACCGGAAGTCGAAGAGAAGAGCGAAGACGTATTGCTGGAAAGCTAATATTTCCCCTGCGGTCTATTCTTTCTTTTGATCAGTAGCCATGGAGAAAAGCTACAACCCTGCCGAGGTTGAACGGAGAGTTTATGATTTCTGGATCTCATCGGGACTTCACAAATCCGAAATAAAAGACTCGGCTGAGGTTTTCTCAATTGTCATCCCCCCACCCAACGTAACGGGATCGTTGCACATAGGCCACGCTCTTAACAACACCATTCAGGACATTCTCGTCAGGTACAAGAGAATGAATAATTTCGATGTTCTCTGGGTTCCAGGGACCGATCACGCGGGTATTGCTACCCAGATGATGGTTGAAAAAAATCTTGCCTCCGAAGGACTCACGAAAAACGATCTGGGCAGGGAAAAATTCCTTGAACGAATTTGGCAATGGAAAGAGAACTCCGGCAACCGAATAACAGAACAGTTAAAAAGACTCGGAGCGCTTCCCGACTGGGAAATGGAGCGGTTCACCCTTGATGAGGGGCTTTCAGAAGCGGTGAGAGAAGTTTTTGTCGATCTTTACTCTCAAGGACTTATTTACAAGGACAAAAGGCTTGTCAACTGGGACCCCAAGCTCCGTACGGCTATATCGGATCTGGAAGTGGAGCAGAGAGAGACTCAAGGGAACTACTGGTATATAAGATATCCGATAGAGGGAGATGATGGCCTGTTCGTTACTGTAGCTACAACACGTCCTGAGACCATGCTTGGAGATACTGCAGTCGCGGTTCATCCTGAAGATCCGAGATACGCCGATTTAGTGGGCAGAAATGCTATTTTGCCTCTTGTTGGAAGGAATATCCCGGTAATAGCTGATGAGTACAGCGACCCAGAGAAGGGTACGGGAGCCGTAAAGATAACTCCGGGACATGATTTTAACGATTTTGAAGTCGGAAAACGTAACGGTCTTGATATATTAAACATTCTTGACGAGCGGGCACACGTAAGAGGTGATGTCCCCGAAAAATACGTGGGACTTGAAAGATTTGAGGCTAGAAAAGCCGTAATCCAGGACCTTGAGGAAGGAGGTTTTCTGGTAAAGGTTGAGCAAACCACCCACACGGTTCCCTACGGCGACCGCTCCGGGGTGATCGTAGAACCTTGGTTGACTGACCAGTGGTACGTAAACACAAAAGAACTTGCCGCTGAGGCCATTTCATACGTAGAACGAGGTGAAATACGTTTTTATCCGGAGTTCTGGGAAAACACTTACTTTGAATGGATGAGAAATATAGAGCCTTGGTGTATCTCGAGGCAGCTTTGGTGGGGTCACCGAATACCCGCATGGTACGGACCTGACGGGGAAGTTTTCGTTGCCGTGAATGAGCGCGAAGCTGCCGCTTCCGCGAAGAAGCATTATGGTGAAGAGGTCAAACTCGTTAGGGATCCGGATGTGCTGGATACGTGGTTTTCTTCCGGGCTCTGGCCTTTTTCCACCCTTGGATGGCCAGCGGAGACTGAAGCGCTCAGGCATTACTATCCGACATCGTGCCTGGTTACCGGATTTGACATTATTTTCTTCTGGGTCGCGAGAATGATAATGCTGGGACTTAAGTTCATGAAAGATGTCCCTTTCAGGGATGTTTATGTGCATGGCCTTATACGGGACGCAAAAGGTCGCAAGATGAGCAAGACGACGGGCAACGTAATTGATCCTATTGACGTGATCGAAAAATATGGTGCCGACGCGCTTCGTTTCTCGCTTGCGGCACTTGCAGCTCAGGGAAGGGATATAAAGCTTACCTTTCCTGTTATCGAGGGATACAGGAACTTCATGAACAAGATATGGAATGCTACCAGATTTGTGTTTATGAACCTTGAACCGGAGATGATTCACGACTCCGATCTCAACAACTCTTGCCTAAGTGTTCCTGACCGATGGATTCTCAGCAGGCTCAACTTCACCCTCGCCGAAGTTGAAGAATTCATTGAAGACTACGAATTCGACAAGGCTTCTCAGGTGCTTTATCACTTTATATGGGATGATTGCTGCGATTGGTATCTTGAAATATCCAAGTTTTCGCTTTATGGAGACGACAGTGAATCTAAAAAAACCACTCTTAACGTACTCGTGCGGGTCCTGGTACGCTCCCTGAGGGCGCTCCATCCTTTTACGCCCTATATTACGGAGGAAATATTCCGAATATTCAGGGAAAAGGGAGTCAATCTTCCTAAAGGAGAAGGTCTTGATTCAAAGAGCATTCTTGAAACACGGTATCCAAAGCCGAAGGAAAGCGAGATATTTAAAGAAGAGTCCGGGCAGATTGAGCTTGTAAAAAGTGTTGTAACTGGAATAAGAAACCTGCGTGCCATCGTGGGAATTCATCCCTCGGAGAAGGTATCAATCCACCTTAATTCCGAAAGCAGCGAGGTAGGAGATGTTTTAAGGGAAAACCTTGAGATTATCCTGGGTATGGCTTCTCTTGCAGATTGCGTTGTTTGCGGAGAGGATATTCAGGGTAAAACAGTCTCGGAAGTTGTTTCGGGGGTGGAGATAATTATGCCGGTTGAGAATCTGCTTGATCTTGAGAAGGAAATTTCCAGACTGAGTAAGGATTTGGCAAAAGTTACGCAGGAACTTAAAAAAACCGAGGGTAAACTTGCGAACAGGGATTTCATCAAACGTGCTCCCGAAGACGTTGTGGAAAAGGAAAAGGGGAAACTGGATGAATTTCAAAACCACAAGAAAAAGCTTGAAGAGATTCTCGGGAAACTTTCAGATATATAGCCGGAACTCTTGATTTTAGCACGGTCCGATGGGACTAAAAAAGGTCCATTTGTTGATGCGACACTTTCTCGTCTGTTATTTCCACCGGATAATTTCCGTCAAAACACGCAAAACAGTAGCTTGATTTTCCATTAAGGGACTCGTCACCGTTGGTGACCGCTTTTGCTACCCCATCTCTGCTTAAGTATCCCAGAGTATCGGAAGTTATGTAGTCCTTTATTTTTTCTACTTCGAGAGAATGCGCTATGAGTTCTTCTTTGAGAGGAGTATCTATGCCGTAGTAGCATGAGAACTTCATCGGAGGTGAACTTATTCTCATGTGAACTTCCTTGGCACCGGCATCGCGTATCATCTTGACGATTTTTCTGCTGGTTGTCCCTCTTACTATGGAGTCGTCAACCACTACTATTTTTTTCCCGTCTATGACCTCTTTTATCACGCTGAGTTTCAGTTTCACTCCGAAGTTTCTTATTGATTGTTGAGGTTCAATAAAGGTTCTTCCGATATAGTGACTCCGCAGGAAGCCGGTTTCAAAAGGGATTCCCAACTGCTCGGCGTATCCCATGGCCGCCGGCGTTCCCGAATCTGGTACGGCCACGACGATGTCCGCGTCGGCGGGAGATTCAATTGCGAGTTGTTTCCCCATGTTTTTCCTCATCTGATAGATGTTTTTTCCTTGGACAAACGAATCGGGTCTCGAGAAATATATGTTCTCAAATACGCAGTATTTGTGCTGTTTTTTCGGAAGCGGATTGAATGACCTGATTCCTTTCTCATTTATGAATATTATTTCCCCTGGTGCTACTTCCCTTATATAATCAGCTCCTATTAGTTCAAAAGCACATGACTCGGAGGCCACAACGTAAGAATTATCAATCTTCCCGAGAACAAGGGGCCGGAATCCGTGGGGATCACGTGCAGCTACTAGCCCTTTGGGAGTAAGAAATAAAAGACAATAAGCTCCTTTGCATTCGGTAAGGGCTTCGATGATTCTTCCCAAGAAGGTTTTTTCTTTTGATCTCGCTATGAGGTGTACGATTACCTCGGTATCTGTGGTTGACTGGAATATGGAACCTTCTTTCTCAAGCTTGTGTCTCAGCACTCTCGCATTTGTGAGATTGCCATTGTGTCCGACCGCTAGCTCTCCTTTTTCGTAATTCATAATCAGAGGCTGGGTATTCTTGTTGTTGCTTGAGCCTGTTGTGGAATACCTTACGTGGCCGATTGCGGTAGTGCCTTTAAGCTTCAATATGGACTCTTCATCAAAAACTTCGGTTACGAGTCCCATCTCCCGGTGAGAGTAAAGCTTCTCACCGTCGGTTGACACTATGCCAGCGCTTTCCTGACCTCTGTGTTGGAGAGAGTAGAGACCGAGATAGGTAAAATTGGCAGCGGCTGGATGATCATATATTCCAAAGACTCCGCACTCTTCGCGTAGCTTTGCCATTTTCACCCCTCTGGGACCGAAAGACTCCTCTGAAAGCCCATAGACCATGCATCGTGAACTGCTGAGATTTTCATGTCGATTAAATCTTCAACGCAGAACCTGTCGTTATCAATGACTACTCCGGCACGCAGCGCGGGAACGCCGTAATTACTCGCCATCTCTTCTATTCTTCCCCAATTGGCTTCGCTTATGCTAGCTATTACTCTGGATTGCGTTTCGGAGAAAAGAAACAGATCGCCTCTAAGAGAGTTTTCATTTATATCGGGCGCTTTTACCAAGACCCCCCTTGTACCGTCTGGACTAAAGCAGCATTCCGCGAGCGCTACAGTAAAGCCGCCCTCAGATATATCATGCGCCGATTTAAGTATACTTTGAGAAGCGCATGCAATCAACATTTCGGCAAGCTTTTTCTCTTTATCAAGATCAATTGAAGGTGGTTTCCCGTCAATCAAGCCGTGTTGGATATTGAGGTACTCACTACCTCCTATATCTTCTTCTATGGCTCCTCCGAGCAGTATCACTAAATCTCCAGGATCTTGAAACCAAGAAGTGACGGTTTTGGCGATATCTTCTATAAGGCCCACCATTGCCACAGTCGGGGTAGGGAATATTGCGACACCCTCGGTTTCGTTGTAAAGACTGACGTTGCCGCTTACAACAGGCGTATTGAACGTTCTTGCGGCTTCCGACATGCCTTCAACGCTTTCTTGGAACTGCCACATTATCTCGGAATTTTCAGGGTTTCCAAAATTAAGACAGTCGGTGATCGCAAGGGGAGAGGCACCACAGCAGGCCAGATTTCTGACACTTTCCGCGACAGCTATTTTAGTTCCTTCACGAGGACTTAGATAACAATATCTAGAATTAACATTAGATGTCATTGCGATCCCTTTATGAGTTCCCTTGAGCCTTATTATCGCGGAATCCGCTCCTGGTCCCAAAACGGTGTCGGTTCTTACCATGTGGTCATACTGCTCGTAAACCCATTTCTTGCTCGATACAGTCGGAGAAGACAGAATCTCAAGGAAAGTTCTTTCAATATCTTCAGGTTCGGGGATATCCTCCGAATCCAGTTTTTTTATTTTGTTCAGGTAGGCGGGTCTTTTTACCGGTCTTTCGTAAGTTGGCGCTCCGGAGGTTATGAGGCTTACGGGCAGGTCCGCAACTGTGCTTCCTTCTTCTACAATAGTCAGTCTTCCAGAATCGGTCACCTTGCCGATAATCGAAAAATCAAGGTTCCATTTCCTGAAGATATCCCGGGCTGTATTTTCCTTGCCCTTTTCCAAGACTACAAGCATTCTTTCCTGCGATTCAGAAAGCATCACTTCATAGGGAGTCATGCCTTCTTCTCGCCTTGGAACCCTGTCGATTTGAATCTCGAGGCCTGTTCCCGCACGATCAGCCATTTCCGTTGAAGAGGATGTGAGTCCCGCGGCTCCCATGTCCTGTATGCCGACAACACAATCAGTCTTAAACAGTTCCAGGCAGGCTTCAAGAAGAAGTTTTTCCGTAAACGGATCTCCCACCTGTACCGCGGGCCTTTTCTCTTCGGTTTCCTCTGTAAAAGTGTCAGATGCCATGATGGCCCCCTGTATGCCGTCTCTTCCGGTCTTTGATCCGACGTATATCACGGGATTCCCTTCGCCCGACGCATATCCGCGGAAGATGTTGTCTTCTTTCGTTACTCCGAGAGCGAAGGCGTTTACAAGAGGGTTTCCGTTATAGCAATCGTCAAAATATATCTCTCCTCCTACAGTGGGAATACCCATGCAGTTCCCATAGCCGGCTATTCCCGATACGACCCCTTCGACAAGGAATTTTGTTTTCTGAAGATCCGGGTTTCCAAAGCGAAGGGAGTTTAAAAGCGCCACCGGCCTTGCTCCCATGGTGAATATGTCCCGGAGTATCCCCCCGACCCCGGTGGCGGCGCCCTGGTAAGGTTCTATGAAGGAGGGGTGGTTGTGGCTTTCCATCTTGAAGACGACACAGTCGCCATCCCCTATATCCACCACTCCCGCGTTTTCTCCCGGGCCCTGTATGACCTGCTCTCCGGTTGTGGGAAACTTCCGGAGATGCACCTTGGAGCTTTTGTAGGAGCAGTGCTCAGACCACATGGCTCCCAGAATTCCGATTTCTGTCGAGTTGGGCTCTCTTCCCAGGGTTTCGATTATCTTTTGGTATTCGCTCTCGGTGAGGCCGTGGTCAAGGGCGAACTTGAGAGGTGCTTTATTCATTTGTCCTCCGGGGGCTGGATGAACTTCGTGGTCCTGGGTATGTCCATGTTCCTGAAAAGATATCTTTTCACCTTTCTCGTAGTGGTTTTCGGAAGTTCTTTTCTTGCGACCGCGAAGTGGCTGATTCTTTTGTGGGCTTCAAGGCGGCGGTTAAGTGCGCTTATGTCGCTTTTGAGAATATCCCACACGCTTTCATCATCTCCGTCCTGCGGGGTGTTCCCGAGCCTTCTTGAAATTCCCTCCTTCTGCGGAAATATCACGGCCTGTATCCTTTCGTCATCCGGGCTGAATACAACGGCTTCTTCAACCGTTTCAAGCGGGGTAAGCTTCTCCTCGATCTCCTCGGGAGAGATGTTCTTTCCTCCCTTGGTTACGATAACCGATTTTTTCCTTCCCGTTATGTGCAGATAGCCCCCGTCGTCAAAATAGCCAAGGTCACCGGTTCTGAGCCAGCCGTCATCGGAGAGAATCTCTTTTGTCGCCCTGGGGTTCTTATAGTAACCCAGCATTATGTTCGGGCCCCTGGCGCATATCTCCCCGACCCCTTCTGTGTCCATATCCCTTATCTCAACCTCGATTCCTTCAAGCACCATTCCGCCGCTTGTGTTTTTTGGCGCTGAAGGGGGATTTACTGATATAACCGCGGCTGTCTCGCTCATTCCGTATCCCTGAAGCAGGGGAAATCTGTATTTTTCGAGTCCCAAAGAAGCTGCCTCGGATAAGGCGGCCCCGCCGCTTACTATGAGTCTCAGGCGGTCAAGACCCAGGCGCTTTTTCGCCATCTTTCCAAAGAGCCCCGAAGGAAGCATCCTTGTGAAAAAGCTTTTTGCCTTGGCCTGTTCTATTCTTCCGAGCAGTCTCTCCAGTATCAAAGGGGTGTTTAGCCACACCGTGGGTCTTGCGGCCTTGAGATCCGAGAGCATTTCATTCGGTTTTATGCTTCTTGCGAAAAACACTCTCTGCCCGCAGCAGAAAGAAAGCAGTATTCCGCCTATTCTCTCATACACGTGGTGGATGGGAAGTATGGAAAAAGCGGTGTCTTTATCTGTTATGGGAAAAGCGCAGTAGAGTGTATTAAGGTTAGACATTATGTTTGCGTGGGAGAGCATTACGCCCTTGGGGTTGCCGGTGGTTCCCGAGGTGAAAACTATATCAGCTATGTCCTCGGGTTCTGTTTTTTCTGGTGGTTTGGTTTTTTCGACATCGGTCCTTAAATTAAGAGCTTCCTCCATCGGTATTATGTGCTCGACGGTCCCAATGTCGCCCAAAGTTTTTACGAATGGTGCCGAGGCGATAAGGAATCTTGAATCTGAAAGCACGAGAACCTGCTTTATGTGTTCCGTTTTAGCCCTAGCGTCAAGTGGTACGGCTATTGCACCCGCCCATATTGCCGCAAAGTAGGAGATTGCCCATTGCGGGCTGTTTTCTCCCACTATGGCAACATGTTCTCCCTTCTTAAGACCTAGGGATCTCAAGTGGGCAGAAAGCCCGGCGAAAAGAGTAAAGACTTCACTGAAAACAAGAGAGCTTAGCGACAGATCCTTTTTTCTTACGGAATAGGCGATCTTGTCCGCGTAGAGGGCAGAATTTTCCTCAAGCATCTGCTGTATGGTTGTTATATGTTTCGCGCTTCTTATGGAGGGCAGTTTTTTTTCAGTGCGGGTGAATCTTTGCATCTAAATGGGGGTTTTCAGATTATTTCTCTCAGTTCTATCAGGTCTTTTATGATGAATTTCGGTTTTGCTCGGGTGAGTTCTTCCTTTCTTTTTACCCACACGGAATCAATTCCTGACTCAGAAGACCCTTTTATGTCTGCTTCGGGGTTGTCCCCTATGAAAACGGCATTTTGCGGACTCTCATCAAGTTTCGCGAGAGCGGATTCAAACATCTTCCGGTGAGGTTTTCTCCAGCCTATTTCTTCTGATATCACTACATCTTCGAAAAAATCCGCGATCCTGAATTTTTCGAGCAGCTCCCGCACCGTGGGAGCGTGATCAAAGTTTGAGACCAGGGAAAGCCTGTATCCTTTTTCCTTTAGGTAGGAAAGAACTTCAGTGTGGTGCTCGGGGTATACAACCGCTCCGCAGAGGCTTTCCATGTGTGAGCGTACAAACCTGTCAGGCAAGTCGTCACTTCCGTTGATGCCCGTCTTCTCAAGGAATATCTCAAACCTTTTTCTGTTCGGATGCTCTCTCAGATCCTTTTTCCTGAGTTCAAGAAGCTCTGTGTAGCTCTCAACAAAAGGCGTATAGAAGTCCGAGAACTCCATTCCTCCGAGGCTTGAGCGCATCTTTGTGAAAACGTGTTGGGCGGTTGAGTTATGTACCTCTCCGTTAATAGTCACCTCGGGCAGGAGTGAAGGTTCGAACATTACAATCGTGTCGAAAAGGTCAAAAAGCACCGCCGAATATTTTCTCATCAGGTTTTGTACGGGTATTACCCAAGCGATCTTTCAAATACAACTTCTATTATCTTGTCGTGAAGTCCAAGCGGTTCCGTGACCCTGTAGCTCACCTGCGGAAAATCCCGAGCTGCTTCCGCCACCATTCGGGGTATGTCTGACTTTGAGTGTCTTCCCGGTACGAGAAAGTACGGGTGGACTGTTATGTCACTCGCGCCGGCCGCTACGCATTTGCGAAAAGCCTCCTTTATTGACGGTTCGCAGAGTTCCATGTGGCAGTGCTCAACCATATCAAACGGGGAGCCCGGGTAAGCCCTTGCCCTCTCGGCCACTTTCTCAAGAAGGGCGTTTGCTTCTTCTACAGTGCTTCCGTGATCAACCAGAATTAGAGCCTTCATCGCTCAGTTGCTTTCCGAATGGAGTTTTATGGTTTCAAGGACTATCTCCGCCGATCTTCGGAATTCATCGATCAGAAGATATTCGTTTACGGTGTGAAGCTCATACATTCCGGTTCCCAGGTTTACGCACTCGATTCCCTTTTCGTTTATGTAGTTCGCGTCGCACCCTCCGCCGCTTGTGTGAAGTTCTATGTCGTGGTGGATGTTCTCCGCCGCTTTGAGTACGAGTTTCGTCACAACTGCCTGCGGGGAGACGTTCATTACCGGGTAAACGCGTTCTGTCTCTACCTCCGCGCGGGCAAAGAGCCGTTCTCCGTCAAGGAAAAGCTCTCTGCTCCCGGCCGCTTCCAGAAAGCACTCGCACATGTGCTGTATCTGCGCGTCCAGTTTTTTCGGGTCGTGGCTTCGCGCTTCGGCTTTTACTTCAACCAGCCCCGGAACTATGTTTATGGCGGACCCCCCGTTTACCTTTCCTATGTTTGCGGTTGTCTCATGGTCTATCCTCCCGAGCTTCATTCTGGAGATTGCCTCGCTTAGGATTTCCACCGCGCTTATTCCGTTCTCCGGGCAGAGTCCTGAATGCGCTTCTACGCCGTATATCTTCACGTCCATTATGTCTGAGCATGGGCACCTGAGGACAAGTCTATCTGGTGTGCTGCTGTCAAGAACTATCCCGTAGGTGCTTTTAAAGCTTGAAGTGTCAAGGAACTTCGCCCCCAGAAGGCCGACCTCTTCACAGATCGTAAAAGCCACTTCTATATCGGAGTGCGGGATATCGTTTTCTCTCAGGGTACGAAGCACTTCGACTATTATGGATACGCCGCTTTTATCGTCGCTTCCGAGTATTGTAGTGCCGTCGCTTCTCATGACGCCGTCCTGCACTCTCGGTTTTATTCCCTCTCCCGGGCTTACTGTATCCATGTGGGAGCAGAGGAAAAAGGGCGGGGCGTTTTCTTTCGTTCCGGGAATCCTTACTATCATATTTCCCGTATCCGCGCCGACTTTCTCACCGGCGTCGTCATAGAAACATTCAGCACCGAGATCTTTCATCTCTTCTTCAAGCCTTACGGCTACATCTTTTTCTCTTCTTGACGGACTGTCTATCCGTATGATGTCCATCAGGTGTTCGGTCATTCTTTGTTCTTGGATCATTGGCCTGCTTATTCTTTTTAGATGATTAATGCATTTTGAAGTGTCACTGCCGTCCTAACGTCTTTCTGCAGATGTTTTCATAACAGGTTGTCTTAGGCGAGGAGAGACGCTATGGACTTGTCATGTGAAACTGCAGAGAGTTTATACAAGGTCCAAGCGCACCTCACGTCCTACCGCCGTGGCAGCTTTCTGCAAGGTTGTCAAGGTAACCGTACCGTTTTCGGTGTCTAACAATCGGTCGAGGGTGCCGAGGCTAGTGCGCATTCTCCTTGCCATAGCAGTTCTGGTAAGACCATCTTTTTCCATAGTTGCTACCACCTGATGTGCCAATACGCGCTTTATTGCGTTAGTAGTAACTTCCTGTCTGATGCCTTCTTCATCCAGCCAGCTATCAAAAGATGTTCCGATGTTTTTGTCTTTCACAAGTATTCTCCCCTTTTTCGCTTGATCGCAAGGTCAATGTCCTTCTTGGGGGTCTTCTGGCTTTTCTTTATGAAGCCGTGTAACAGTATCATTCTGTCTTTCTCTACGCAGAATATTATCCGCGACATTCTTCCGTCAACCAGTCTGCTGCGTACCTCCCAAAGACCTCGTCCCAATGAACGCACAAACGGCATACCGAGCGGCCAAGAAAACTCAATTTTTCTTATATCCTCGCCAATTATCTTACGATCCACAGGGTTCAGGCTCCGCAACCACTCACGGACTGGCTCCCGATCTTCCTCTGAGCGGTAAAAATATGCCGATAACCGCTTCAGCACCTGAATCATAGGTAAATGTATCAAGAATAATATGATCGGTCAATTTGCTGACGCGGTTCTCTACGTGCGAATAAATAGCGGGTTTTCCTTGTTTCCTGTATGCTCTATGTCCGTGTTATTCGTACAGAAAAGAGGAAATATCGCCGGAAACCGAAAAAATCTGAAAAGGAGGAACAGGGCAGATATTCCGCAAAGATATTTCTCAGGGGGAACTGAATGAATAAAAACCGGATATCCTGCCGCGCGCCCGATGTTCCCTCAAGTGGTGCGGATATCCCTTTTCCTCATTCCTGCCTCTGTTTTGACATTGAAGCAAAGCAGGGAAGCAGCGGGCTAAACGCTTTTGCGGCAATACGCTCGGACACGGGGGAGTCTATACGCTTTCGCGATGGAGACCTGCGGGCTGAGCTTGAAAGACTTGATGAGTTTGCACAGGGAGCGGCATTTCTTCTCGGGCATAACTTGATCGGTTTCGATCTGCCTCACATAAAAGCGATAAAACCCGATCTTCGTCTCCTTGAACTTTCCCCAATCGACACGCTCTGGCTAAGTCCTCTTGCCTTTCCCAAAAACCCCTATCACAGACTCGTAAAGCACTACAAGGACGCGGGTCTTGAGCGCGCGCAGACAAGCGACCCGGAAATTGACGCGAAGATCACTCTTGAACTTTTCAGAGATGAAATCTCGGCGCTTGGGAAATCTGCCCCCGAACTTCTCTCGGCCTGGCACTGGCTTGCCGGAACGGATGAGAACATGAGGGGTTTCGATGTGTTTTTCTCTTTTCTGAGACGCTCGAAACGTCCCTCGGACGATGATGCACGCGGGGCGATAGGAAGGTTTCTTGAAAACAGGGCCTGCACTGTGCAGGCGGAAGAAGCCATGGGAAATATTCCGCGCCTCGGCTGGTCCTTTGCCTACGCTCTTGCTTGGCTTTCAGTGTCGGGGGGAAACTCAGTCATGCCGCCCTGGGTACGTCATCAGTTTCCCGAGACGGGCAGGCTTGTACGCATGTTAAGGGACATTGCCTGCGGCAACTCCAACTGCGACTGGTGTGCGGAAAGACACGATGCCCGCAAGGAGCTCTCGCGCTGGTTTGGTTTCTCCGATTTCCGCGAGAAGCCTGCCTGCGAAGACGGCGCTTCAATGCAGCGCGCGATAGTTGAGAGGAACATGGCCGGAAAACACGTTTTGGGCATCATGCCCACGGGCACCGGAAAGTCCCTTTGCTACCAGGTTCCCGCCCTTTCCCGCTATTACAAAACTGGAGCTCTCACCGTAGTTATCTCACCCCTTGTAGCCCTCATGGCGGATCAGGTTGAAGGCCTCTCGGAGAAGGGGATAAACTCGTGCGTGACCGTGAACGGACTTCTTTCTGTGCCCGAGCGGGCAGAGGCGCTTGAACAGGTAAGACTCGGCGATGCCAGCATACTGATCATCTCGCCCGAGCAGCTCAGAAGCCTTTCCATAAGACGGGTGCTTGATCAGAGGGAGATTGGATCATGGGTGATAGACGAGGCTCACTGCCTCTCGAAGTGGGGACACGACTTCCGTCCTGATTACCTCTACCTTGGACGTTTTGTACGCGAGAAGGCGGAGAGGGAGAAAGCCCCGGTTCCGCCCCTGCTGTGCCTCACGGCCACGGCCAAGCCCGACGTTGCGGAGGAGATCAAGGATTATTTCAGGAAGACGCTCGGGATTCATCTTGATGTTTTTAACGGTGGCACTCATCGTCCCAACCTCGGGTTCGAGGTAATTCAAACTACTGAAGCGAAAAAATTCTCTGATATACACCGGATAATCGCACAATATCTTCCGGCGGATGAGCTCGGAGGCGCGATTGTTTACTGTGCCACGCGGGCACAGAGTGAGGAGGTGGCAAGCTTTCTCGCCGGAAAGCAGATCGCCACCGGCTACTTTCACGCGGGACTGACTCCCGATGCCAAGAAGAACGTCCAGCAGAGCTTTATAAGGGGGGGACCTGAGTGTTATCGCTGCCACAAATGCGTTCGGCATGGGTATTGACAAGCCCGACGTCAGGCTCGTGGTTCACGCCGATATGCCGGGTTCGCTCGAGAACTATCTGCAGGAAGCGGGAAGGGCCGGACGTGACGGGGAGCCTGCGCGCTGCGTTATGCTCTATTCGCCTTCTGACGCCGAGAGGCAGTTCGGAATGTCGGCGCGTTCAAAACTTAACAGAAGGGAAATTCACGGCATTCTGAGAGCGCTTCGAAGGCTTGACCGCAAAAAACGTCTCGGAGGAGAGGTTGTCGCCACCGCGGGCGAGATACTGCTTGAGGATGAGGATAACGAGTTTGTAAAGGATTCGGCTACTGACGACACAAGGGTCAGAACCGCTATATCCTGGCTTGAGGATGCCGTGCTGCTCACAAGAGAAGAGAACCTGGTCAAGGTTTTCCCCTCGTCTCTTCAGATGAATTCGCTTGAGGAAATCTCAGGGATATTGCGGAAAAAGTCGGTTTCCCCGGCCTACCAGGAAAAGCTTCTCTCCATCGTAAGGGAGATAATGAACTCGGACAGGGATGAAGGAGTTTCCACCGACCAGCTCATGTACGTATCGGGCCTTAATGCCGAAGAAGTGGCTTCAGCCATGCACCAGCTTGAGAGCCTGGGCATAGCAAGCAATGATATCGCCATTACCGCCTTTGTGCACTCGGGAGTGCAGCACTCATCCCGGAAACGTTTTGAGCAGGCCGTCGGGCTTGAAACCGCTCTGATAAGCTACATGCGCGGTATGGAACCCGGCATCGGAGCGGGGGAGAAGTTCACTCTGCCTCTGCGTTCGGCTTCACAGAAACTTACAGAACAGGGACTTCAGGATGCCCTGCCGCAGAGGGTGCTTGCCCTTCTTCGCGGCATTGCCCGGGATGGCAAAGGGGACCAGGCAGACTCCGGGAGCATTTACGTGCGAAACCGGAACAGGGATACGGTGAGAATTGCTCTTCAGAGGGAATGGCCCTCTCTTGAGAAGACAGCGGACCTCAGGCGCGAAGCCGCGGCACTTCTTCTTAAGCACCTACTTGGACGTCTTCCGGAGAAAACCCGCGGGACGGATCTCATGGTGGATACGACCATGGGGAAGCTTTTAAATGCGATTAACTCCGATATTGCCCTTAAAAGCCGGGTAAAGAATCCCGTGAAACTTCTTAACAGGGCGCTTCTCTGGCTCCATGACCAGGAAATCATCCGCCTTAACAGGGGCCTTACCGTGTTTCGCACTGCTATGACTGTTAATCTGAAACCTGTGAGTAGGGGGTTTGCCAATGTCGATTACAGGCCTCTGGCTGATTATTACAGGGGACGGGTTCAGCAGATACATATAATGGCCGAGTTCGCAAACAGGGGACTTGACGACATGCAACTCGCCATGAAGCTGGTTGGCGATTATTTTGAGCTCAATCAGGATGACTTCCTTATCCGCTGGCTTCCTGACCGTAAAAAAGAGCTTGAAAGGGAGACTAGTCCCGAGTCGTGGCGCGCGATAGTGGAGAGCCTTAACAGTCCACCGCAGCAGCGCATAGTGGCGAATGACCAAGAACAGACAAATATGCTTGTGCTCGCGGGTCCAGGTGCGGGCAAGACCCGGGTTCTGGTGCACCGTATCGCCTATCTTCTGCGCGTGAAGAGGGAGAACCCCCGAAGTATCATGGCACTTGCTTATAACCGCCACGCCGCCGCAGACATACGACGCAGGTTGAGGGAACTTGTCGGTGATGACTCCCTTGGTGTTTCCGTGTTTACCTGTCACGCTCTTGCCATGCGACTTGTCGGCGCGAGTCTTGCCGAAAAAACGCAGCCGGAAGATGGGGATTTTTTCAGGGGCGTGCTGCGCCGCGCGACGGCGCTTCTTCAGGGAGAAGGGGCGCCTCCTGAGGAATCGGATGAGCAGAGAGAGAGGATGCTTGCCGGTTTCCGCTGGATACTTGTTGATGAATATCAGGATATAGGCAATGAAGAATATGAACTTATCTCGGCTCTTGCGGGGCGAATGAAGAAGAATCCGGATGACAAGCTTACATTGTTCGCCGTGGGAGACGATGATCAGAATATCTACACCTTCAAGGGGACTTCAGTCAAATTCATCAGGCGTTTTGAGAAGGATTACAAGTCCCGGCCCTTTTTTCTCACGGAAAACTACTGCTCTACCCACAACATCATTGCTGCCGCAAATGCGGTGATTGGCCCGGCGCGGAACCGCATGAAGGCTGATCATCCCATCAGCGTCAACCAGGCGCGTTCAAAGGATCCCGGCGGCGGAAAATGGGAAAAGCTCGACCCGGTGGCAAAGGGAAGGGTACAGATTGTTCCGGCTGGAGATGACATGTATTCCCAGGCCGTTATTGCCATGACTGAGTTAAGACGTCTTGCGGGTCTCTCTAGCGATTGGGACTGGTCGCGCTGCGCCGTCGTGGCGCGCGAGTGGAAGAATCTTGAACCCGTGCGTACTTTATCCGAAATCCAGAAAATCTCCGCACAGATGGGCAATGAAGATCCCCCGGGCTTCTGGCGTCTTCGCGAAACCCAAGCGCTTGTTCTCTGGCTGCGTGAACGAAAAACCGTGACCGTCGCGGACATGGACAACTGGCTCAGGGCGCAGAAACCCGGTCACTGGAACGATCTGCTCCGTGAAGCTGCAGGGGAATACAAAGAAGAAAGCGGCGATGCAGAAACTCCCGTGAGTCATTTTATAGAGTGGCTTGCGGAATGGGGCCGGGAGATACGTCGCCGCCAGCGGGGGCTGCTTCTCGTGACTGCGCACGGAGCCAAGGGACTTGAATTCGATCACGTGGTTATACTCGACGGCGGATGGGATCAGCAGTCCAAGGATGCCGATGAGAACCGAAGACTCTACTACGTAGCAATGACTCGGGCGAAAAAGACCTTGACGCTTATGCGTCTTGGAAAATCGAACCGGCTGCAGGAGCCTCTGCGGGGCAATCTCTCGGTAGTTGAGCGTGAGCCTGTCGCACTTTCGGGTAAACATGACGAGAAGCTCAGAATATGCCGCGTAAGACTCACGCTCAGGGAAGTGAATATTGGTTTTGCCGGATACAGGTCCGCCGGTCATCCTCTGCATCGTTCCATCTCCGCGCTCTCCCACGGAGATCTTCTTGAGACGCGGGTTGTTAACGAACGCTGGTGTCTGCTTGATGGTTCAGGGGTGGTTGTAGGGCAGCTTGCCAAAAAGTTTAAGCCGCCGGAGGGGATGCGCTGTGTGGGAGCGACGGTTTTCGCTGTCGTGGTAAGAGATCGAGAGGACTCTGATCCTGAGTACAGAAAAAATATGTCGTGCGACCGGTGGGAAGTAATTGTGCCTGAGCTTCTATTTGAGCCGAAGTGAGGGCACCGATGTCCCGAGAGAGCGGGGATTCCCCGAGCCCTGTTTTTGGTTTCGGGGACTCTTGTATGTAAAATTATTCCCCTATCGGAATATCGCCGTCCCGGCTGTGTTTTGAAATCTCGATTAACGAGGAGATAAAATGGAATTTTCTCTTGTAAAAGATAATGTTGCGGACATCAGGTCTGACTCGGTAGTTTTACCCTGCTATGAAGAATCGAAGCTTCCCGCAACGGCGAGAAAAATTGACCGTGCGCTCGGAGGGTTTCTTTCAGACAGGGCGAAACTGTCTGACTTTAAAGGCACCTTCGGAAAAACGGTTCTTGTTGATACGCCGGGCGATTTCAATATGAAAACTGTTGTCCTCCTCGGCCTCGGGAAAAAGGAGAATTTCGGTGCGCTTGAGGCTTTTCGCGCGGCCAACATCGCGGTTGCGAGAACAGGCCAGCGCTCCCACGCCGTCTCCGTTGATTTCTCCGGTGTGGACAGGGAGTTTCTTGGAGTCTTCCTCGAGGGAATGGCCTGCGGAGCCTATGAATACGGGAAATTAAAGTCTTCTGGAAAAAAGAAAAACCGAATACAAAGGGTTTATATAACCTCAAGGAAAATCTCCGCTGATTATTTCAGGACTCAGGCCGCCCGCGCAAGTGCGATCTCGGAAAGCGTTGCTTTCACAAGAGATATTGTTAATGATCCTCCTAACCTGCTTACTCCCTCAATTCTTGCTGAACACGCCCTTTCGATTTCCGAAGGGTCAGAACATCTGGACTGCAAGATTCTCGGCAAAGAAGAAATAAGTGAGATGGGAATGGGGGGACTCTCCGCGGTTTCTTTCGGAAGCAGCGAACCCCCGAGATTCATCCATCTTTCCTACACACCTCCCAGAAAATCCAGAAAGAAAGTTGCCATTGTCGGCAAGGGAATAACCTTTGATTCGGGAGGCCTTTGTCTTAAGCCGGCCGACAGCATGAGAACGATGAAAATGGATATGTCGGGTGCGGCTGTTGTACTCGGTTCCATGAAAGCGATAGGGGAACTTACCCCCGGCATTAACGTTCACGGCATTGTTCCCGCTACGGAGAACATGACGGGAGCTTCTGCCTATAAACCGGACGACGTGGTAACGGCGCTTAACGGCAAGACAATAGAAATTATAAATACAGACGCCGAGGGCAGGGTGGCTCTGTCCGACGCGCTCAGTTACGCGGTTCGCCTCGAGGTCTCGGAAATAGTGGATCTCGCGACGCTTACCGGCGCGTGCATAGTCGGGCTCGGGCTTCATAACGCCGGGGTCATGGGCAACAGCCCGAATCTCGTTAAATCAATTTTAAGTTCGGCCGGCAACGTGGGCGAGAAGATGTGGGAGCTTCCTCTAGACGTGGAGTTAAGAGAGGAGATAAGAAGCCGCGTGGCTGACGTCAAAAATGTTGGAAGCAGGTGGGGCGGGGCAATAACCGCTGCGCTTTTTCTTGAGAATTTCGTTTCGGATGTTCCCTGGGTTCATATAGACATAGCCGGTCCTTCCTACATGGAGAAAACTTCTGACTGGTATCAGTACGGAGCCACAGGGTTCGGCGTTAGGACAATAGTTAACTACCTTATGGAGAGATGACATTTCCATAAGGTTTGCTGTATTTTCTGCGCAAACAGTGCTGGATTGTGTGGAAACCGCTCAGGAGATGTAATCAAGCCAGTGGCTGAATTTCTCATCTTCTCCTTTTATAACGCCAAAGTACCTTTTCTGGAGAGTCTTTGTTATTTCCCCGGGTTTACCTGAACCTATTTTCTTGCCGTCAACTTCCCTGATGGGCGTCACTTCAGCCGCGGTCCCCGTGAAAAAGGCCTCATCCGCTATATAGAGCTCATCTCTTGTGAAACGCTGCTCTCTCACTGTAAAGCCTTCGTCATCGGCAAGTTCAAGGACGCATTTCCTGGTTATGCCTTCAAGTATTGAAGTGAGGGGAGGGGTTTTGAGGATTCCGTTTCTGACGATAAAGATGTTCTCCCCGCTGCCTTCAGCAACGTAACCTTCTCCGTCGAGCAGGATTCCTTCATCAAAGCCGAGATCCGCCGCCTCCTGTCTTGCCATGACCGAGTTTACGTAGTTTCCGCATATCTTGGCCTTGGTCATAAATGAGTTCACATGCATTCTCGTGTAGGAGGATATCTTCGCCCTGATTCCGTTTGCGATTGCGTCATCCCCTAGATAGGTTCCCCATGGCCACACGGCTATCGCTACATTTATGGGATTATCTCCGGGGAGTATTCCCTTTCCCCCGTCCCCGATAAAAACTATGGGTCTGATGTAGGCTTCATCAAGACCGTTTTCGCGCAGAAGATCTACCACCGCGTCGCAGAGGGTCTGGGTATCGTAGGGAATCTGTATGCCGGCCACGTGCGCCGAGGCGTAAAGCCTCTCCATGTGCTCGGTGAGTTTCAGCACGGCTGATCTCCCGTCAGAGCACTTGTAGGCCCTTATGCCTTCAAATACGCCCAGACCATAATGCAGGGTGTGGGTGAGCACGTGCACATTCGCCTCGTTCCAAGGCACTGTTTTTCCGTTAAACCAGATTCTGGATTGGTCGTCTGACATAGGCTTCTACCATGATTCGGAGAAAGAAAAGTTGCAAACAGTATTATTATTCCCCCTTTCGTTGTCAAGCTTGCCCGATGGTTACTGTAGCCCTAAAATGGTCAAAGGAATTTCCGCTATTTATCCTTGTGAGAATGGATCCCTGTTGCATGTAGTGAAACCGCAGGCGGGTATTTTTACTTTGGTTCCAGGTGCTCTTTGATCACCGTGCTCATTTTCTGGGAGAATTTTGATCTTGGAAGAACAAGATCTACACCTTTTTCTCTGAATTTGGCCGCGAGGTCTCGCTCCACATGAGGTAGATACCCTATGCAGAAGGTCTCTTTATTTATAGCGGAATTCCTAAGCCTGATGAAAATTTCCTCGGCATCGATTCTTTTTGAAGCGAGATCAATAATTACGAGGTCGACTTTCTTTCCTTCTACCTTGTCTTGAAACTCCTCGCGATTTCTTGCCTTTACCATAGAGACATCAAGGCGCTTGGCCGCACTTTCAATCTTTGACGAGAAAAACATGTCGTCAGCAATAATGCAGATCGTTTTTTTTGGGATTTTCATTGCAAGATATTTTGGCTTAACGGGGAATCGCCTTAATATTTCTAGGTCGCTTTGAAGACTGTTTTCCGGGTCTGCGCGCAAACCCGCTTTCAGTGCGTCTAAAGGCCGTATTTCTTATTTATTTTTGAGAAAGGAATCGTTATATTCTCCGGAAGCAATGAAATCCCTGTAGGCCCTCTCAGCTTCTTCATAGTTTTCAATGTCCTGGGAATTATATACAATGCTAGACAAGCCCCCTTACTTTGCGAACTTGATTTTCCTTCTTGCCTCTAGTTTTCTGTCAGCGTCCCGGAATATCGCCCTTGCTATCTCCTCGGGTGAAGCGTCTATCGGCTCGATTACGTTCTTGACCGGGCGACCCCGGGGTCGCTTCTTTTCTTCTGTTTTCTTCTTTGCCATTTTCCACTAATACCTACGGGATATGACTCTTCCCATAAACTGCTACAACACTAGGAGCCTCGCAATAAAACCCACTACTGCCGCTGTATAAAATTTTACCGTAGTGATAGGCTCCAACTGCGAATTTTTTCCCTTTTGATTTGCCAGTCACTACGGTCTTTCCCATGAAGACTTCACCATCTTTTTCTATACTCATAAACTCGCTATGAAAAACCTCAAGGTTTTTCCAGCCTTGCTGTTTCAAGTGTTCAATCACCGAGTCTTCTCCACTCTGAAGACAGTCCTCTTGCTTCCCCCATGCTTCTTCGACTGGCAACCAATAAGTGAAAGCAAGAAAGCAAAGCACCCCAATCAAGCCAATAAGAATTTTCACTGCGGTTCTATTGCTCAAAACTCTCTCCTCATCCTGCCATACTCCTTACTCTTGAGATCAGGTATTCCTGCGACTTATCTCCCTTGATCCGATTGCAGTTCCCGCAAAGCAGTTGCAAATTCTCGTCCGTATCCGGTCCGCCTTTGCTCTTAGGGGTAATATGGTCCACTTCAAAATCCTTTATCCTGTACCAATGCCCGCAACCACCACACATCCCTTCCTGCTTGCCGTAGAGAACATTCTTGATGTCTCTTGACCGTTTCCCCCCTCGGTCTCCGGGGATATCCGTTCGATGTATGGGATTAAACAGCAAAAGTCCAAGTTCGTTATTTATTCGTTCTTGCACTAGTTCTGCGGCCTTCTCCGATACGTCTATTCCTACCCACTGACGGTCTAGCTTCTCCGCAGCAACACAAGCTGTGGCACAGCCACAGAACGGGTCAAAAATGATGTCCCCTGGATTGCTCGAAGCTTTGATTATGCGCTCCAGAAGCTTTAACGGTTTCTGTGTTGGGTATCCCGTATATTCCTTGCTACGAGGAGAAACAGGCGGGATATCATCCCATAAGTTTGAGGGAACTTGTCCCTTTGAAGCTTTCAAATATCTCTTAAGACGAGGCATTCCTTCACCCGTTTTAGGATAAGCAATCATTTTTGCTTTATCTAAAGCATCCAATCTTTCCTGTGGTGTTTCGATAGACCTGTAGTCAGGGATTATATTCTCTTCTATCCACTTGGCGTATTCACCTCTTAAGGGAACAGACCAGCAACGTCCTACCTCCCCCGGGTCGATACCTCTCCATGGCTTTCCACTTGCCCCCTCCGAGGTTTTTGGACCTGTCAGATTATCGGACATGTAAATACCTCGTTCGTCTTCATCCTTATAAGATTCTTCAATAGTCTTCTTCTTAAGTGGTTCTCTAATAGGATCAACATTGATATCGGAGCTCCCATACATCAGAATTACATCTCGCACATTTCCAAAGGTAAGACTGTCATTGTGGGCACTTGTACGCTTCCATGATATTTCGGACTGATATAATGCCTTTCCAAACACCTCATCCATAAGCAACTTAAGATAATGTGAAGCCGTAGGGTCGCAGTGAAGGTAAATAGACCCTCTACCCTCCCCCATGAGGTGGAACAAACTGAATTATTCCTTTTCGTCATGGCAATGTCTAACGGGTTTCCTACTCAGAATCAAGTGGATTTTGAGATATAATCCCTTCTGGGGATGTCGAGTAGTGCTGATATATGTTTCCCCGCGAAACTCTGCGACCTGATAGGAGCTTCAGCGCGGGGAATTCTGTTTTGATTTAAGGAGGATTAAATGAAAGCTACTTTGATCGCGTTTCTGGTGGCGATGATATTCGGTATTAACCCGATTTTTGAAAAACTGAGCCTGAAAGATGCTTCACCGCTTTCGGTGATCACTATAAGGTTTGTCTTCACAGCGCTATGTCTTGTGTTCTTGGTGCTGGCGACAGGAAGGTTCTCCCAGGTGATTGACGTCGACGGCCGTACTCTTTTCTGGATACTTCTTTCAGGTCTTCTCGGGGGACTGATAGGCCTTTTTCTTTACTTCACCGCTCTTCAGGCTGCCGACACGTCAAAAATTGTCGCGATAATAGCCACTTTCCCCATGTTTACGGTTATATACGCCTATCTTTTCCTGGGAGAAAGCCCGGGGCCGATGAGAATCGCCGGAGTTGCTTTCATTGTCATCGGTTCGATACTGATTGAGTGGAATCTGCTTGCGGATAGGTGAGACTACATGTCAAGAGACTCTATGCAGTCCCTGAATTCTTCAGCCATATCGGGATGCCCGTGTCTTGATGCCGCCGCAATCCCCTTTTCATAGGCGTCTTTTGCCTGCTCATCCATTCCGAGTTCCGTGTAGCAGTGGCCGAGTATTCTGTAAGCCGCTCCCTCGTCGTCTTTCAGACGAAGGTAGGCGTTGATGGTCTCTATGGTTTCCTCGTAGCGGTCAAGCTTGAAATATTCGTTCGCGAGACTGTAGTGAACAAGAGGGTTCCCGGGATTTTTCTCAAGCAGTTCTCTGAATTTCTGAATTCTTTGCTCTGACATCTCTTCTGTATCTCCGATTCTCAGGGATTTAAGTCTATCTCTTTTTCTCCTTTCAGGCTGAAGTTCTCAAAACCGAAAACCCCCATAAAGTTTCTTATGACTGACTGGGTGACATCGTCCACTTTGATGTTCCTGCCGTCCCCGAGCCAGCTTTCCATGGAGGTTATCCTGACGTCGGTTATCCCGCAGGAGAGTATCAGGTCAAAATAATCAAGGTTCGTGCTGACGTTGAGGGCGAACCCGTGATAGGTAACCCATTTCCTTATGGCTATTCCTATGGACGCTATCTTGTTTCTTTTTACCCAGACTCCCGTAACTCTTTCTATTCTTCTTCCCTCGATATCGAAATCTGCAAGGGTGTTTATGATCATTTCTTCAATCATTTTCATATGCCTGCGGATGTCCATGCTGTGGTCCTTGAGATTCAGTATGGGATAGCCGACGATCTGTCCGGGACCGTGGAAGGTTATGTCTCCTCCCCTTGATGCATTTACGAAGGAAATCCCGTGTTTTCGAAGGTATTCCTCTCTTACGAGAAGATGCTCGGTATTTCCCTTCCTTCCCGTGGTGATAGTAGGCGGGTGCTCGAGCAGAATAAGGGAATCCGGTATTTCCTCTGTGATTCTTCTTGCGAGAAGATTCTCCTGGTAACGAAGCGCCTTTTCGTAGGGGACGGTCCCGAGCTCGTATATATCAAGGGTGCTCATCGGGGCGGTGATAAAATATTTAGCGCCTCAGAAGTTCCTTACCCTTCCCATGGCGTCAAGGGCAGCCTCCATCACGGCTTCAGAGAGGGTGGGGTGTGCGTGCTGAGTGGTGGCTATTTCATAGGGGGTTGTCTCAAGGGTTTTCGCCACTCCGATCTCCGCGATCATTTCGGTAGCCCCGTGGCCTATTATATGGCTTCCGAGAAGCTCTTTTGTTTTTGAGTCGAAAATCATTTTCACAAAACCGTCAGTTTCTCCGACTGCTACGGCCTTCCCAACGGCCCTGAAGGGAAACTTTCCTATGTCCACGTCATATCCCTGGTCTTTCGCCTGTTTTTCCGTAAGGCCGATCATCGCAACTTCCGGCTGACAGTAAACGCATCCGGGAATTGAACTGTAATGAACCCTGGAGTTCATCCCGTTCATTCTCTCAACCGCGACCACCCCTTCCTCAGAAGCTTTGTGCGCAAGCATAGGGCCTCCGATCACATCCCCGATCGCATAGATGTTGGAGCATGTGGTCATGTAGCCCTCGTCTGTCTTTATAAACCCTCTTTCGTCAAGCTCGACGCCGACATCCTCAAGACCCATGCTGTCGCCCTCACCGTAGAAGGCAAAAGATGTCGGTGCAGCGTTGGCCACGGCCTTTCTTCCGATCGACACGAGCACCATGTCTGCCTTGAGTTCGCTCTGCTCTCCCGAGACCACATTTTCCACGGTTACAGTCGCGGACCCTCGGGTCTTCTTCAGGGACTTGTACACCGTCTCGTTAAGAATGGTCATTCCCTGCTTTTTGAATATCTTCTTTGCCTCTTTGGCAACTTCCTCGTCGACTCCCGGCATTATCTGCTTTTCCATCTCAACGATGGTCACCTTGCTTCCAAAAGAGTTGTAGACATAGGCAAACTCCATTCCTATGTATCCTCCGCCTATTATCACTATGGAGCGGGGAACTTCCGGGTGCATTATCGCCTCGTCGCTTGTCATTACCACTTTCCCGTCGATCTTGAGGCCGGGAAGCGTCCTTGGTACAGAGCCTGTGGCGAGAAGTATGCGTTCGCTCTCTATATCCTGCGATTCCTTTCCGATAACGGAAATCCCATGTTTTGATGTGAGCCTTCCTGTGCCGCTTATAAGGGTGATCTTGTTTTTCTTGAAGAGCCCTTCCACTCCCCTGTTAAGAGAAGACGAGGCCTTTCTGCTTTTTTTTATTACTTCGGGGTAGTCAAAAGAAAGTCCCTTGTGAGTGATTCCGTAGTTCTCTGAGTGAAGAAAATGCGAGTACATCTCCGCGCATTTTAAAATCGCCTTTGAAGGTATGCATCCCCAGTTAAGACATACTCCGCCGGGCTTGTCCCGCTCGATGACGGCAACCTTCATTCCCATCTGCGCGGCTCTTATTGCCGAGATGTATCCCCCGGGGCCGGATCCTATTACTGTGAGGTCGAACTTGCTCATTCCGGGGGTAATTATATTTATAATTGTCGTATCGTCAAAGCGGACAAATCGCTTTCAGGTTAAAACTGCCAGACGATGTTGCCTTAATTTTTTAAGGCAACATCGTCTAATTGGATAATTGACAGAACATATTTCCGGTTATAATGCTTAATTATCGGAATTAGATTACGACTTTATCTGTTTCAGCATTCTGTATTTTCTCCGCGGGGTTAGGGCCAGTACGCTCAAGGGGGTGAGTTGTAATCTGGTGCATATAAGACTTGAGCAGTACAACTGAAGAAAGGCTTGTTGTGTAGGGATATCTTAATTTGCAGAAAGGAATTCAGACAATTAGTATTAATCAACAGAATTAAATTCCGGTTTTTATGCTTAATTATCGGAATCGGATGGTTTTGGCACCATGATTCAAAGAGCGATAGACATAGGAGGGAATCTTGAGGAAAACAAGGTTCTGATTATCTACGGGCCCCGTCAGGTCGGAAAGACGACTTCGGTTGAAAAATTCCTGTCGGAAACTCCGCTTAAATATGCTTCTTACAGCGGCGACAGTCTTGAATTCGCCCACAGTCTTGCGGAGTGCAATCTTGAGCATATAAAAAGAATTGCGGGAGATAACAACCTGCTTTTCATTGACGAAGCGCAGAAGATACAGAACATCGGAACAGCCCTTAAACTCATGGTGGACCACATACAGGACATCCGCGTTATTGCTACAGGTTCTTCTTCCTTTGATCTCGCCAGTACCGCCGAGGAGGCGCTTACCGGCAGGAAAAATATCCTGGTTCTTTACCCTGTCGCGGTAAGCGAGCTACTGCGGGAGGAGACTCTCTATGAGTTTGAGAAGAAACTCGGGCAGTACCTAGTTTACGGTATGTATCCTGAGGTCATCACCTATGAAAGCTACGAACGGAAAGAAAAAAGGATCGTTGAGATCAAGGATTCATCTCTCATTAAGGACATACTCGCTTTTCAGAGTGTAAAGAAATCCCGACCCTTAATAGACCTTCTGAAACTGCTTGCGTTTCAGATCGGCGGTGAAGTCTCCTGCACCGAACTCGGTGAGAGGCTCGGGCTAAACGAGAAGACCGTGAGACGTTATCTCGACCTGCTTGAAAAGTCTTTCGTCCTTTTCAGGCTCGACGGATTTTCCAGAAATCTTCGCAAGGAAGTAACCAAGATGAGCAAGTATTACTTTTACGATCTCGGAATACGAAACGCCCTTATTTCCAACTTCAACGATCTTGACACGAGAAACGATACCGGGCAGCTCTGGGAAAACTTCATGGTGCTTGAGAGAATCAAGAGAAACGCGTACATGGGCATCTCCGCAAACTACTATTTCTGGCGCACCTATGACCGCAAGGAAATAGATTTCATAGAGGAAAGAGGTGGCATGCTGCACGGATACGAGTTTAAGTGGAGAAAGGACAGAAAAAAGCCACCCGGGGACTGGCTCGGCACATATTCAGATGCCACCTATGACGTGATAACGCCGAGCCGGTATCTTGATTTCGTGACATAAGCACAGGATGACTTGACGCTTTGTCCCGATTGGCGCGTATTCCGTTGACAATGCGGCGGGCTGAAATTATATTTCAGAAATATATGACACAGCCAATCTCTCCAAGAAATGAGGCTTTTCTGGGCTTTGTAGTGGACCACTTTATTGAGACAGGGAGTCCTATAGGTTCTTCGACTCTCATATCGAAATACAATATAAAATGGTCCCCGGCCACCGTTCGCCAAGAGCTTAATTCGCTCATGGAAGCGGGCTTCCTCGCCCAAAGTCATGCTTCTTCCGGCAGATTTCCCACGGAGAAAGGAATAAATTATTACGTGGAGAACATTCTCAACGTTGAGAACTCACCGGACTTCGGTCTGCAGTTCCTTGAGAACAAATATGAACGTATTGACGGCACGCTTGATCACGTGATAAGTGCTGCAAGTTCGATACTTTCCGATTTTACTAAGCTTGCGGGTCTTGCGATGCTTCCCCAGAGGAACACCCTCAGAGTTAAATCCACGAAGCTTATTAAGATGGGGGAGAGGGAATGCCTTATCTTTCTCGTGTTTGAGGGCGGACTTACGGAAAAAACCTACATCAGGCTTGCCAAACCCATTAGGGATTCCCAAGTCGAGAGGATAGGGGGCTACCTTAATCGTCTTATTCTGGGCCTGACGATCGAGCAGGTGCGCAAAGTGGTGCTTGAGAAGATAAGGAGAACCACAACCGAATACAATGAAATCCTCGAAAAGGTGCTCAGGATAAGCAGCGAGCTTTTCGAGAAGGAAAGAAAAGCGGGGATATTCATAGAGGGGAAGATTTCGGTTATCGAATCTTTGAATTTCGGAGATTCCAGTCTCTATAAGACCATAATAGAGATACTCGAGGATCAGGAAATTCTTTCCAATTTTCTGAAGTCGGTTATAAAAGATGGCCACTCAAAGGTCTTTATAGGTTCAGAGAAAGGAATGCCTCGCGGTTTCAGCCTCGTGGCGGCACCTTATTACAAGGGAAACAGCTACGGGAGCTTAGGTGTGTTTGGTCCCACGCGAATGAACTATTCAAAAATCATCCCGCTTGTGAACTACACAGCGAAAATGGTTACAAAGAGGGTTAACGGAGAAATTACGGAATGAGTGAGAACACAGCAGCAGACATTGAAGAGAACAAGAAAAACGGTGAGGAAGACTCAGAAGAGCCTGAACTTTCCGGTGCTGAAGTTGGGGAGGAAGAACCCGGAGAAGATGTTTCCGCCGAGCTTGAGGCCCTGAGGGGGAAATACCTGAGGCTTTCAGCAGATTTTGATAACTATAAGAAAAGGCTTGCGAAGGAAAAGCAGGAAATACTTGATTTCGGAAACGCGCACAGGCTAAAGGAACTGCTCTTCGTTCTCGATAATATTGAGAGAGCCATCGAACTTTCTGAAGAATCACACGGCGAGAAAACGGACTTCGTAGCTTTTCTTGACGGAATAAAGATTGTTCATTCGCAATTTCTTGCGGGTCTTGAAAACTTCGGCGTTACTGGAATAGATTCGGGCGAGGGAACTGTTTTCAACCCCAGCTACCACGAAGCCGTTTACAAGGAGCACTCGGAAACTTGCGAAAGCGGGACTATAATCTCGGAGGTTCAGAAGGGTTACCTTCTAAACGGAAGACTGCTTCGACCCTCGATGGTATCGGTGTCCCAAGGTCCGGAGAAAACCCCTGAAAAAGATTCTGAAGAAGAAGCTGACTAAAGCTCCCGTCTCCCAACTCCCAAATGGCTAAGGATTACTACGAAATACTAGGCGTTGAAAGAAACGCTTCTCCTGAAGACATAAAGAGTTCCTACAAGGATCTTGCCTTCAAGTACCATCCTGACCGCAATCCCGGGGACAAGGATGCCGAAGAGAAGTTCAAGGAAATAAACGAGGCCTACCAAGTGCTTAACGACAGGGAAAAAAGGGCTCGTTATGACAGTTTCGGCCATATGTCGGGTGATGGAATGGGCGGTTTCTCCGGATTCGGAGACCTTTTCGGTGATCTCTTCGACGATGTTTTCACTGGAGGTATGGGCAGAAGGGGCAGGGTTCGGCAAGGGGAGAGTCTTCGATATGATCTTGAAGTGGATTTTGACGAAGCTGCGTTCGGAACACAGAAAGAAATAAAGGTCGGGAAAAGAAAACTCTGTGATGACTGCTCCGGTTCCGGGGCCGCAGTCGGGGGAGAATCGATTTGTGACCGTTGCGGAGGCAGGGGGTCGGTTGCTTTCTCCCAAGGTCCGTTTTCAATAAGTCAGGGATGTCCTTCGTGCGGGGGAAGCGGGAAGGTTATAACGAAACCCTGCGTGAGTTGCAGGGGGTCCGGGCTTTCGTACACCGAAAAGATGGTAGGGGTCAGCATACCCGCCGGAATCTCAAGCGGAATGAGACTTGTGATAAGGGGGGAGGGGGAACCCGGGGCACAAGGAGGTCCTCCGGGAGATCTCTACATACAGGTGATGGTGCGGGAACACCCTATTTTCACGCGGGAAGGAAATGACATCGTGTGTGAATTTCCCGTAAGTTTCACCCAGGCAGCTCTTGGAGACGAGGTGGAAGTCCCGATTCTAAAGGGCACTACCAAAATGAAAATTCCGGCCGGAACCCAGCCGGGGCAGACTTTCAGGCTTAGAGGAAAAGGGCTCGTGGATGTGGAATCCGGGAGCCTTGGTGATCAGTATGTCGTGGTAAAAGTGATAATACCTCAAAAGCTCACCAAAAAACAAAAAGAGGTTTTAATAGAATTTGCCGGAAGTTACAAGAAAGAAAAAGAACCTCTGATCGAAAAATACTTTAATAAGATAAGAGATTTAATCCACTGAACCTTAAGTGTTGACTTAAGTATAGAATTAACTTAGTGTATCCAGAATGTCTGGCTGATAGAGAGAATGTCTGGTGCCAGCGAAGCCACTAGCACTAGCGCTCATGCAGTTCTTCTCTCGATGGGGGTCGGCCGTCGACCCATTTCAGTTTTCGAGGTTTTCTGGATAAAAAAGCCTCCATGGCGACTTCGTGCTCGTCTTCCCGGTTTTTCGTCCTTTCCAGAAGTTCGGCGACCCATCTTGAGACGCTACACCCGTTTTTGGCGGCTTGGGCTTGACCCTTTAACCAGAGTGCTGTGTCTTCCTGCAATGTGATGGTGATGTTCTTCATAGTGCGAATATACCGAAACACGAAAACTGTGTCGAACTATCCTGAACTGCTTCAGAACCGGAAGGAGAGTGTATACACATGTGTGTTTGAACTCGGGCGCAATACAACTCGCTACAATCTGTATGTGCGGGATTTTCGGGAAACTTACCCTCCGGCTATTGCCGGAATGATTGATACGACATCTCCGTCGTTAAGCTTTGTTTCCACTCCGTCAAGAAACCTTATATCTTCATCATTAACGTAGAGATTTATGAATCTCCTCACGTTTCCGCTCTCATCGCAGAGCCTGTTCTTTATTCCCGGACATTCGCTCTCAAGTTCCTCTATGAGTGCGGATACCGTGGATGCTTCTATTTCAAGCTCGTCCCTGTCTTCTGAGAGCTTTCTAAGAGGGGTTGGAATTCTTACCGATACCATGTTTTTCTCCCGTTTCTTCCTGGGTTTATCCGAAATTCTGCTTCTAACCGGATACTATGACTATAACACGTAACGCTAGGATTTTTTACTGTTGTATAGCTCTTCGAAGTCCTCGAGGGAAGGTCCTATCACCGCGGGTTTTCCAAGAGTTCCCTCGACGGCATCCTGGGTCTTAAGACCGTTTCCCGTTATCGATACCACTATGGGCTCGTTGCGGGGGATTTTCTCTTGCTCTATGAGTTTTTTCGTTACTCCCAGCGTTACTCCACCGGCGGTTTCGGTGTAAATGCCTTCGGTTCTTGCAAGAAGTTTTATCGCGTCCACTATTTCGTCGTCGCTTACGTCCTCAGCCACTCCGCCGCTTTCCCTTATTATGTTCATCGCGTAGTAACCGTCGGCCGGAGTACCAATAGCAAGGGATTTCGCTATGGTATCCGGTTTTACGGGCTTGAACATCTCCCAGTCGTTTTTAAATGCGGTCGATATGGGTGAACATCCCGTTGCTTGAGCACCATATATTTTTGAACCTTGAGGCTCGACGATCCCAAGCAACTCAAACTCCTTTATGGCTTTCCATACCTTGGTGAGGAGAGAACCGCTTGCCATAGGGACCACTATGTGCTTTGGGGCTTTCCATCCGAGTTGTTCCATCACCTCAAACGCGTATGACTTGGAACCTTCGGAGTAGTAAGGTCTCATGTTTATGTTCACGAAGGCCCAGTTATATTTGCTGGCAATTTCGCTGCAGAGCTTGTTCACCTCGTCGTAACCGCCTTTTACACCTATGAGATTCGCTCCATAGACTATGGTGTTGAGTATTTTCGACTGTTCAAGGTCATAGGGAATAAGTATGATGCTTTTCAGATTCCCGGAAGCGGAAATCGCTGATACGGAGTTTGCCAGGTTTCCCGTGGATGCGCAGCCGGTCGTATCGAATCCGAACTCTTTTGCTTTCGAGAGGGCTACGGATACAACCCTGTCCTTAAAAGAGAGGGTGGGGTAGCAGACCGCGTCATTTTTGACGTAGATCTCCGAAACCCCGAGTTCTTTTGCAAGGTTTTTTGCCCGCACAAGCGGAGTGTATCCCACCTGGGTTCCGAGGGTGGGTTCTGAGTCAATCGGAAGAAGCTCCTTGTATCTCCATATGTTCTGCGGACGGGAAGCTATTTTTTCTCTTGAAATATGCTTTTTTATCTCGTCGTAGTTGTATACGGCTTCCAGAGGACCGAAACACGTTTCACAAACATACTTCGGTTCCTTGGGATAAAGATCACTGCATTCCTTGCATTTAAGAGATTCTACGAAACCCATGGTGTCTCCAAAAAATCAATTGGGAGTAAAAATTACCTTAACGGCTTTTGATGTCAAAGAAATTCTGCGACTCCCACTGCAGGTTTTAGAGAAGTTTTTGCTCATATCGCCCGTAGTGGGCAACCCCGGTTTTTTTATTCGCAATAAGGCTTTCAGGTACACTTTCACGCAAAAAGGAGACCCCGATGAACGTAATTAGCGAGGACGGATTCTCAATACATGGCTTCAAAGTCGGCGAGAGCGACAGCAACTACAATTATCTGGTGGCGTGCGAGGAAACCGGGCAATGCGTGGTAATAGACCCTCTTGATCCGATCACTCTTCTTGAAATCATAAGAAAGAGAGATTACAAGGTTAGATACGTCCTGAATACCCATGCCCATCCAGACCATATTCACGGAAACAACCCCATAATAAAAGTCTTTCTCTCCTCGAAAATACTTATTCATCCAACGGCCCTTGACTATGTCGCTCCAAGAAGCGAAGGCATAGAGGAAGGAGACGAGATAGACTTCGGAAAGCAGCGACTCCAGGTGATTCATACCCCAGGACACTGCCCAGAACATGTCTCCTTTGTAATCGGGAACAATATTTTTCTGGGCGATACGGTATTTGTTTCAGGGTGTGGAAACGTAAAGTTCAGGGGGAAAGTCGAAGACCTATATGAAACCTTTGCCTTTAAGCTCTCCGGTCTTCCCGACAGCCTCAAGATGTTCTGCGGTCATGACTACGCAGATACTAACCTCAGATTCGCTCTTGAACTTGCACCGGAGAATAAAGCCGCGAAGAAAAAGCTCAAGGAAATCCCCGAGGACAAGTTTCCCCGTTCAACTCTGGGGGAGGAGAGAACTTATAATCCTTTTATGAGAACGAGTGATCCGCATGTTCTGGACTCGCTCAGGAAAAAGGACCCGTCCTTGGAAAATGACCCGATGGCGGTTTTTATAAAGTTAAGAGAACTCAGAAACATATGGTAGACTCCGTGTTTTTCCTTGTTCCAGTAAAGCGGTATTTGCCATCAGGGAAAAAGAAAAAGGCAAGGCCTCTCAACAAGGTTAGGGAGTGATGAATACGGAATATAAGGACATAAAAATCTCCGCCCAGCTCGAGGCTCTTTCGAAAAAGAAGATAGTTTTCCTCGACGGCGCCATGGGCACGATGATCCAAAGGCACGACCTCGAAGAAGAGGACTTCAGGGGAGATCTGTTCTCTGATCATCCTGTGGACCTAAAGGGGAATAACGATCTGCTTTCCCTCACGAGACCCGACGTTATATATGAAATCCACAGAGAATACTTTGAGGCCGGCTGCGACATAGTTGAGACCAACACTTTTAGCTCCACCTCAATAGCTCAGGCCGATTACGGCCTTGAGAACTGGGTGAGAGCCCTTAATGTCGAGTCGGCGAAACTCGCAAAGAAGGCAGCTTCTGATTTTATGAAAAAAAACCTTGGGAGGGCTTGCTTTGTTGCCGGAGCGCTGGGTCCGACCAATAAGACAGCGTCAATGTCCCCTGACGTAAACGATCCGTCGTACAGGGCGGTTTCCTTTGAAGAACTGGTTGAGGCTTACCGCGAGCAGACAGAAGCTCTTGTCGAGGGAGGGGTGGATATACTTCTGCCTGAGACCACTTTTGACACCCTTAACTTAAAAGCGGCCATATACGCCATTGAGAGCTTTTTCGATTCGCGTGGAGGGGAAAGGATTCCGGTCATGATCTCCGTTACCATAACGGATCGATCCGGACGCACTCTTTCGGGACAGACTGTGGAGGCTTTCTGGAACTCCGTTCGCCACGCAAAACCTTTCAGCGTCGGTATAAACTGCGCGCTTGGGGCTGAGGACATGCGTCCTTACATAGAGGAGCTCTCTCGAATAGCCGACTGCCGCATAAGTTGCTACCCGAACGCCGGACTTCCCAACCCGTTGAGCGAGACGGGATACGACGAAACGCCGGAGATCACTTCTACTCTTCTTCTGGATTTCGCGGAAAGCGGTTTTGTCAACATAGTGGGCGGATGCTGCGGCACCACTCCGGAGCATATAGGAATGGTGGTTGAAAAACTAAGAGATGTTCCGCCGAGAGAAATCCCGGTTTGCGAAGACGCAACCAGGCTAAGCGGCCTTGAACCCCTTACCATAACCTCTGATGCCGAGGGACCTTTCATAATGGTTGGGGAGAGGACCAATGTTACGGGTTCTCCAAAGTTCGCAAGACTCGTAAAGGAAGAAGACTATGAAGGAGCTGTTTCGGTAGCGCTTCAACAGGTGGAGAACGGGGCGAACATAATAGACGTTAATTTCGATGAAGGGCTTCTTGACTCTGAAGCCTGCATGAAGCGTTTCCTCAACCTTATTGCTTCGGAACCCGAGGTAACCAAGGTTCCGGTGATGATAGACAGCTCCAAGTGGTCCGTTATTGAGGAGGGACTTAAATGTATTCAGGGCAAGTGCATTGTAAATTCCATAAGTCTTAAGGAAGGCGAGGAAGTATTCTGTGAACAGGCAAAAGCGGCAATGCGCTACGGCGCTTCAGTCGTGGTAATGGCTTTTGACGAAAAAGGCCAGGCGACATCAAAAGAGGAGAAGGTGGAAATCTGCAAAAGGGCCTACCGCATATTAACTGAGAAAATAGGCATGGACCCCTGCGACATAATCTTTGACCCGAACATACTTACTGTCGGAACCGGGATCGAAGAACACAATTCCTACGCCGTGAATTTCATCGAGGCCGTCAGGGAGATAAAGAAATCCTGTCCCGAAGCACTCACAAGCGGTGGAGTAAGCAACATATCCTTCTCCTTCAGGGGAAACAACGTAGTGCGTGAAGCCATGCACAGTGCGTTTCTTTACCACGCCGTAAAAGCCGGGCTTGACATGGGAATAGTAAACGCTGGAATGCTAGCCGTTTACGACGACATTGAACCTGAACTTCTCGAAAAAGTGGAAGACGTGCTTCTTAACCGTCGCCCCGACGCCACGGAGCGTCTTGTTGAATACGCAAAACATTTTGAAGGGGTAAAGTCCGGGAGTGCGGAGAGGGATACCAAGCAATGGAGAGAGCTCGGGGTTGAAAAACGTCTTGAGCACTCCCTTGTAAACGGCATAGCGGACTTCATCGAGGATGACACGGAAGAAGCAAGGGTTAAGTACGGGGCCCCGCTTGATGTTATCGAGGGGCCTCTTATGGATGGCATGAAAGTGGTCGGAGATCTTTTCGGCGACGGCAAAATGTTCCTTCCCCAAGTGGTGAAAAGCGCCAGAGTCATGAAAAGAGCCGTTGCGCACCTTCAGCCTTTTATGGAAGAGGAAAAAAAAGGAAGCGGGGGAGGCAAGGGGAAATTCGTTATAGCGACGGTAAAGGGAGACGTCCACGATATAGGAAAAAACATAGTGTCTGTGGTTCTTGGCTGTAACAACTACGAAGTGATAGACCTCGGGGTAATGGTTCCCTGCGAGAAAATACTCAACGTTGCAAAAGAGCATCGCGCGGATTTCATAGGATTAAGCGGACTGATTACACCTTCTCTTGACGAAATGGTGTATAACGCGAAAGAGATGGAACGGGAAGGGTTTTCCATACCCCTTCTTATTGGCGGGGCGACCACAAGCAGGGCTCATACTGCGATAAAAATAGCTCCGGGATACAGCGGCATAGTTGATCACGTAGCTGATGCTTCGCTCGTGGTAGGTGCCTGCAACGAGATGCTGGACCCGGAAAAAGCACGGCTTTACATGGAGAAACTGGAAGAAAGCAACTTGGAGCAGAAGCGGCGCTTTGAAAAAGCCCGCAGCCAGACGGAATATGCTTCCATAGAAGAAGCCAGGGAAAAGGCGTTCCCGACCGACTGGGATAATATTGCGATAGAGTGCCCCGGGCGGCTTGGAGTCTTTGTCTTTGACAGCATCTCTCTTGAAGAAGTCGCCGGCTACATCGACTGGTCTCCTTTTTTCTGGGCGTGGGAACTTAAAGGGGTCTTCCCGAAAATACTTGAGCACCCCGAAAGAGGGAGTCAGGCGAAAAAACTATACCAGGACGGTCAGACGCTCCTTAAGCGGATAATCCTGGAGAAAGTTTTCACTCCCCGCGCTGTTGTCGGAATCTTCCGCGCAAACAGTGTCGGAGACGATGTTGAAATCTATGGGGAAGAAAGACAGGCTCTGGCAACGTTTCATTTTCTAAGGCAGCAGGAGATGCGTTCTAAAGAGGGTCACTATTACTGTCTTTCAGATTATATAGTGCCGAGTGCCTCGCGCAGAGAAGATTACATGGGGGGATTTGTGGTGACTGCAGGAGAGGGGGTTGAGCAATTCTCCGAGGATTTCAAGCGAAAAGGGGATGATTACAATTCGATTATGACAAGCGTGCTGGGGGACAGGATAGCCGAAGCTCTTGCCGAAATGATTCATAAAAAAGTAAGAGATCTCTGGGGCTACGGAAAAGATGAAAAGCTCAGTTCCGAAGACCTGATAAATGAAAAATACAGAGGCATAAGGCCTGCTCCCGGCTACCCTTCATGTCCGGACCACACAGAAAAAAAGATTCTCTGGGATCTTCTCGAGGCGGAGAAACACACAGGTGTATCGCTTACTGAGAGCTTCGCCATGACTCCGCCAAGTTCGGTTTCAGGGTTCTACATGGTCCATCCCGAATCGAGATATTTCTTTCTTGGCAAAATACTCAAAGATCAGGTTCTGGATTACGCGGAAAGAAAGAGAATCGCTCTTGAAGAAGCGGAGAAATGGCTCCGGCCGAATCTCGGGTACTGAGGATTTTCCTCGCAAAATCGAGGGCTTACTTGACAAACGGCTTTAAAATATCTAGAGTGAGAAATCAGGACCTAACCTTACTGATTTTCAAAACGTCATGAAAAAATCGGATATCGAAAAGGAGCTTTCGCGGAGATTCGACCTTAATTCCGTAGAATCCAGAAAGGTTCTGGACGCCATAATTAACGCCATGACTGAGATGCTTCGCGATGGGGAAAGAATAGAGATAAGACATTTCGGAAGCTTCTTTACAAAAGATTACGAGCCTTATGAAGGAAGAAATCCCAGAACAGGCGAAAAAATAGACATCGGCGAAAAAACCCTTCCACTGTTTAGGGTAAGTAGCTGGCTTGCCCCGAAGCTTACGGAAAAAAGCAGTGATGAATGACAGACCACGGCGTAGGTCTGCTAACAACCCTTCTATTATAAGCGTCGCAGATGCCTTTGCTTGATATCCTTGTTTATCCCGCCCCTGAGTTAAAGAGAAAATCCCTGCCCGTGGAGGAGTTAGGTGAGGGCCTTGAACGTCTTTTGGATGATATGACGGAGACGCTCCGCGATGCAGATGGCGTCGGACTTGCGGCTCCACAGGTCGGTAGGAATATCCGGGCCCTGGTAGTTGATGTACCTTTACCTGAGAGTGAAGAAAGGGAGTTCTACGAGCTTATAAATCCCGAGATTGTTTCCTCTCAAGGGTTCCAAGTGGGAGAGGAAGGTTGTCTCAGCGTGCCTGGATTTTTTGCGGACGTAAGAAGAAAAAACCGCGTTCGTGTATCTGCCCTCAATAGAAAAGGAAAGCGCTTCACGATTGATGCGGACGGAATGTTGTCAAGGGTACTTCAGCATGAAATTGACCATCTTGATGGTATATTGTTTTTTGACAGACTAAGACGACTTAAAAAGGATCTTCTTGTAAAACAGATCAACCAGCGGTTCGGCTCCATACAGGATTAATTTTTTGTTTTGCTTGATTCCAAGAGCGATTTCACAACATGATTTCAGATTTGGTTAAAAACATAGAACCTTTCTACGTAATGGACATCCTCGAGAGGGCAAAGCGCCTTGAGGATGAAGGTCGAGACGTGATACATTTCGAGGTTGGAGAACCTGATTTCAATACTCCCGATGAAATATGTTCTACTGCCGTGAAATGGATAGAAGAGGGTTACACCAAGTACACAAGCAGTCTTGGGATTGATGAGCTCCGCCAGAGCGTCGCGGAGGATTACAGCCGTACTTATGGAATAGAGGTGGGGTATGAAAGGGTAATAATAACTATAGGCAGTTCCCCGGCGCTCTTGCTGGCAATGCTGACAGTTCTTAACCCCGGGGATGAAATATTGATAACGGACCCGCATTACGCGTGTTATCCGCAGATAATAAGCGTTGCGAGAGGAGTCGCAAAGAAAATACCTGTTTACGAAAGGGACGGTTACCAGGTTGACCCTGGGGAAATCAGAAAGAATATCGGCAAAAAGACAAAAGCTATTCTGGTAAATTCTCCCGCGAATCCCACCGGGGCGGTTATGGACAGAGAAGTTCTCCGGGAACTGTCCGAGATGGGTCTTTTTGTGATTTCAGATGAAATCTACCACGGTCTTGTCTATGGCGCGCGCGTTAACTCCATTCTGGAATTCACTGACAACGCCATAGCGATAAACGGCTTCGCTAAATTCTACTCCATGACAGGTTGGCGTCTTGGTTACATGATAGTTCCAGAAGACCTTGTAAGGTACGTGCAGAAGCTTCAGCAGAATCTCTTTATTTCCGCCGGATCTTTTGTTCAGAAAGCAGGAGTTGCCGCTATTGAAGAAGTGAAGAAGGGTGGGCGAAGCGAGACAATGGTGACTGAGTTTGACAGAAGAAGGAAGGAGATGATAAAAGGACTTTCCTCGGTTGGATTTGATATTTCGGTTGAACCCAAGGGGGCGTTCTACGTTTTCGTGAATTCCTCTCGATGGAGCCGAGACTCCTGGAGCCTCGCATTTGATATTCTTGAGAACTGCCACGTGGGCGTAACTCCCGGAATAGACTTCAGCGACAGGGGAAGGGATTATCTCAGGTTTTCCTATACGACGTCGGTTGACTCCATACGGGAGGGAATAAGAAGACTGGGTCAATTTTTGGGTTAAGTATCTTTTGGAGAGAAAAAAGCTTGCATTACTTGTGACCGAGAAGTAGCTTTCTCGCTTTTTCTGGATAAGACAAATTTTCGTCACGGGGTATTAATATGGATAAAAAGCTTGTCGTTGGAAACTGGAAAATGAATTTGCTTCGGGAGGAAGCACTGGAATTATCCGGTGCAATAGTCAGCCTGCTTGGAGAAGGCTACGACGCATGTCAGGTAGTGCTTGTGCCTCCCTATACGGTTCTCGACATGGTAGGGAGACGCATCTCGGGTTCAAACATAGATCTTGGGGCTCAAAACGTTTTCGGCAGGATAAAAGGGGCGTTCACTGGTGAGATTTCCGCGCCGATGCTTTTAGACGCCGGATGCAATTGGGTTATTATTGGCCATTCGGAGAGAAGGCACATCCTCGGGGAAACTGATGAACAAATCCGTGAAAAACTTCTGCTATCAATCTCCTGCGGGTTGAAAATAATTCTCTGCGTGGGAGAAACCGAAGTCCAGAGGGAAGAAGCAATCCGTGGAAGTGAAGACATTTCGTCGAGAAAAGAACTGCTTTTCTCGACGACAAAGACCCAGATAGAAAATGCGCTGCATGATCTGGATGAGGAACGGATTTCAGATATCGTCATAGCATACGAGCCGGTCTGGGCCATAGGAACGGGGAAAAATGCCACTTCTTCGGAAATAGCTGAGGTTCACGGATATATACGGGAGCTTTTAACTGAGATGTTCCCCAGTTTAGGCGGTAGTGTGAAAATTTTATATGGCGGAAGCGTCAAAACGGGTAATATAGAAGAGATAATGTCTGTTGATGAAGTTGACGGGGTTCTGGTTGGAGGAGCAAGTCTTTCAGCTGACTCTTTTTTTAGAATAATAAAGTCCGTGGGGGGTTAGAAATTGGAGTTCTTAATACCGTCGGTGAAAATTATTCATATTGTTGTCAGCATCCTTCTTGTACTGATCATACTGCTTCAGCCGAGCAAGTCCGCGGACATAGGTTCAATGTTTGGAGGCGGAAGTTCGGAGTCGCTCTTTGGTTCGAGCGGTGCAATGCCTTTTCTTGTGAAGATGACCAGGCTCTTTGGGCTCATATTCGTAATTACCTCGCTTTTTCTAGGTTACACTTCCGTAAAATCAATATCGGGTTCGGTGGTGGAGAAATCACCGATTGAAATGTTTGAAGAAACCTCTCCGCCTGTTGAAGAACCTTTGGAACCTTCTCAGGAAGGAGAATGAATATAAAGTGTCAGTTATCCGGATGCCTTTTATTTGAAAGTGCTTTAGTTAGTATAGAAATGATAAGTTAGTAAAGTAGTAACGTGCCAATTCGGAGGGTTCAAAGATGGCATACATAATTGCCGAACCATGTATCGGAGTGAAGGACAAGGCTTGTGTTGAAGCGTGCCCGGTCGATTGCATATATGAGGGAGATGATCAGCTGATCATACATCCTGATGAATGTATAGATTGCGGAGCGTGCGTAGACCCCTGTCCGGTGGATGCCATATTTCACGAAGATGAATTGCCCGAGAAATGGCAGAAGTTCATTGACATAAACAAAGACTTTTTCGAGGGTAAAGAGGGCCTTGAACCGGCCAGAAATGACTAAAATTCAGTAAGAACGGGTTTTAAAGAGAAAAAAGGGGGACTTGAGAGCTTCATTTCCCCCTTTTTTTTATGTCTTCGAGAAAGCACTTTTATGCGGACAAGATGGCAGTGTGGAAAAAGTTCAAAAGAGACTCCCTTACATTTCAGACTGCATCAGTTTGTAGCTTAAAAAGTTTCACGTATATATTTTGTTATTCAGGATGAATACCCAAGATGTAAAAAAGAAAGCACGGAAGATTCTTCAATTTCTGAAGAAAACCTATCCAGACGCAAAATGTCATCTAGCTTTTAAGAACGCATCGGAGCTTCTGGTCGGATCTATTCTCTCCGCCCAGTGTACGGATAAACGAGTAAATATGATAACTCCGGGACTTTTCAAGAAGTACCCGGACCTAGGGGCATTTTCCGGTGCATCAGAGGAGGAACTCCAAAACGATGTGAGATCAACGGGTTTTTACAGAAATAAGGCAAAAGCGATAATAAACTGTTCCAGGGAGATAATACAAAAACACGAGGGAAAGGTCCCTTGTGAGATGGAAGAGCTAGTCAAACTTCCAGGAGTCGGAAGGAAGACGGCAAATGTTATAATCGGCAATTATTTCAGAAAACCCGGAATAATAGTTGACACCCATATAATGAGGTTAAGCCGCCGACTTGGTCTTACCTCGAATTCCGATCCCGTTAAGATTGAATTTGATCTTAGAGAGTGCATTCCGGAAAAAGACTGGACGTTTTTTTCAAATTCCCTGGGTGACCATGGGAGAAATGTCTGCAAGGCGAGAAAGCCCTTATGTTCAAAGTGCGGAATATCCCACGTATGCCTGTATTTCGAGGAGCTTTACGCATCGTGAGAGCTGTTAGCGTTAAAGAGGTTTTTCGAAAGCGCTTTGTGCGCAAAACCGCCGGGTATCTCCACCCGGTTTTCAAAATAATTACGGAACGCAGGGGGAGAAAAAACACATGAAGTCCGGCAGTGATTATTCTGGATTTTTTCCTTTCGGATGGCTAAGAGACTTCCAAGGGGATAACTGGCAGATTTTCTGGAATAAGAAAACGGGGCATCTTTTTCTCAAAGCCACCGCAAAAAACACGCTCGTAAAGATTGGAGAGGCTCCGGACTGGACAGAGGCGAAGAAGAAAGCTGATTTTCTAATGCGGAACCCTGATTCAGTCACAATAGAAACTGCGGATTGCTGAATTTGCCGATTTCAGGCAAACGATTCGAGGTATCTCCGAGTGCTAAGGTTCTTATCAATCATCGGAGTTCTTTACTACCGCTATTGACTTGCCCGCAGGACTTTTATAATATCAGTACTTCTTAAAAAAACCGTGTCTAATAATGAAATATGTAGAGCAGGAACTGATTTCCGTACCGGTCGGGAAAAGAAAGGTTAACGCCCTCTACTACAGAGCGCTTAATAACGACTCCGAAAAAAGAAAGACTATAATTATCCATGTTCATGGGTTTTTAGGGAACTTTCTTGACGGAAGCCAGAGATTCTTACCGCCGATCCTCGCCAAGGCAGGCTATTCGTCTATTGCAATAAATACCAGACTGGCCAATTTCGGGCTTTTCTTCGGCTTTGGAATAGTGGACGACACTATTTCGCAGATAGACGGCGTAGTGAGATATTTGGGAGAAATCGGTTACGAGAAAATCATTGTTTCCGGTTACAGCCTGGGTGGAGGAGTGATTCTCAGGTATCTCTCCGTAAAAAGCCGCCAACAGGATTCCGACGAGTCGGAGCTGCTAAAGGGTGTGATTGCCCTCGCTACTCCTTATTCTATCCCGGACTCGATAAGAAGAAGATGGAATAAGTGGGAAAGCCAGCCTTCTTACGATGAGGTATACGAGGAAGCGAAGATAATACTTGGCGATAATCCCCATGATTCAAAGCAAGATAGAACGATTCTTATTTTCAGAGCCAGAGGAAACTCCTACCGGCCGGAGCACACCGAAATATATACTTACAAGACGTGGTGGTTTCTCGCCGGTCCGGAGGCAGAGGCCGTAAAAAGCCACGAGCAAATAAAGAACATAAAACTGCCGATTCTTCTCATGCAGGGATGGAACGATGAGTTCGTAAAACCCGGTGAGACCCATAATCTTGCGCAAATAGCCATAGATAACGGAAATGACGATGTTTCCGCATATTATCTCAATACCGGCCATACCCTCGACGGAAAGGAAGAGGAAATGGGCGATATTATAATAAGATGGCTTGACAGAAGATTCATCTGATTCTGCGATGGTAAACGAACAGAAGAGTCTCCTTACCTACAAGACTGAAGACGGATTCGAGGTGAATTCTCTCCTTGTCACCCCTAAGTTCGCGTCGGAAGAAGATCTTTACGAATCTCCTATAATCATAAACCTCTACGGAGTATTGGGGCATTTTCTCACGAGAGGGACCCCCCTTAGACTTCCCCCTCTTCTCAGGGAAAAGAATATAAGCACGCTTTCTGTAAATACCCGTATGGCGTTTATGGGCCAGATAATGGGCGAGGGGATTTTTCCTGACACGATTCATGAAATGAAAGAATCGGTGGATATTCTTCAAAAAGAAGGGTTTCGCAACATTTTCATGCTGGGCTACAGCCTAGGGGCCAACATGGCTGTCTACTATGCGTCCCAGACCGATTCTTTCGGGATAAAAGGCCTTATACTAGAAGGGTGTTCCTATTCTCTGCCGTATTCACAGCAAAGAAGACTTGAGAAAAACAGGAGTATTCCATCCTATGATGATATTTATCTGAAAGCCAGAGAGGTTCTGGGTCCGAATCCGGAGAAAAAGAAAAACGACCAGATATTTATCGTCTACAGAGCCTGGGGGGATTCTTTTAACCCGGTTGATGGGGAGATGTTTACTTACAGGACTTGGTGGTATATGAGGGGGCCCCAGGCCTACTACGCAAAAACCTGTGAAATTATAGAAAATGTGAGGGTTCCCGTTCTCTTTATCCACGGAGAAGATGACGAAATCGTTGATGTGTGGGAACCCAAGGAACTTAAGAACATAATGAATCAGTCGGGCAACGAAGATGTGACGTTACGCTATATACCGGGAGCGAAACACGACTGCGTAGAGAATCCCAAAGACTCGATAGACGCCATAACAAAGTGGATATCGGAAGTTAACGCGAAGACATAAATCGGACGAGTTCTCCGTCTGGGTTTCGGGATTCTGGGAATTGAACCGGGATACGGTGCCAAGTTCAGTTTTTGTTCTTGCAAAAAGGGAAACTTTATATATCTTACAACTCCTTTAATAAAACAGTTGACTTTTTCCTAGATTTTTACTCATAAATCTGTAGGCAACAGGGAATTTGGAGGCGACGACCATGTCCGAGAATTTTTCAATCGAAAAGGAGCTTTCAGAAAAACACCAGCTTAAGAAACCTTCAGGAGTATATTACAACCTTGCCGTTTCCAGGCTTTACGAAGAGGCGATCAAGAGAAACGAAGGACACATTGGTGAGAGTGGAACTTTTGTAGGCTACACCTCCCCTCATACTGGAAGATCCCCCAAGGACAGATTTGTGGTAAAGGAGCCCTCCACGGAAAAAAATATAGACTGGGGAGCGGTAAACAAGCCCGTATCACCAGAGGTATTTGATCACTTTTACGAGAAGGTGATGGATTATTTCAAGGGGAAGGACGTTTTCGTGAGAGACCTGCAGGTCTGCGCTCATCCGGACTACAGAACAAACGTGAGGGTGATTAATGAATTCGCCTGGCACAATCTTTTCGTAAATAATCTCTTCATACGACCCGGCGCTTCTGAGCTTCCGCATAAGGAAGTGGGTTTTACAGTCATTTCAGCCCCGGGTTTTAAGGCGGACAACCCAGAAAAATACGGTCTTAACAGCGAAACCTTTATATTTCTTAACCTAAGCCGAAGAATTGCCCTTATCGGTGGTACACGCTACGCGGGAGAGATGAAAAAATCCGTTTTTGCCGCCATGAATTTTCTTCTGCCGGAAAGAAACGTTTTTCCAATGCACTGTTCGGCAAACATCGGAAAGGACGGAAATGTGGCGCTTTTCTTCGGATTGTCGGGAACTGGGAAAACCACGCTTTCTGCTGATCCCGAAAGGGCGCTTATCGGAGATGACGAACATGGCTGGTTTGATGAAGGGGTTTTTAATTTCGAAGGTGGCTGTTATGCGAAGACCATAAAGCTTAGCCCGACTACAGAACCCGAGATTTATCAAGCAGCGCTTAAGTTCGGTTCGGTTCTTGAAAATGTCGAACTTGATCCGGAAACAGGAAAGATAGATTTTGACAGCGACAGGTATACGGAGAATACCCGCGGGGCATACCAGATTGATATGCTCGAAAATATTGTTCCGGAAGGAATAGGCGGTATTCCCAAAAGTATTTTCATGCTTACCTATGATGCTTTCGGAGTCCTGCCCCCTATATCAAGGCTTGATTCCGACCAAGCCATGCGTTATTTCCTTCTGGGCTACACGGCGAAAGTTGCCGGCACCGAGAGGGGAGTGAGCAAACCTCAGGCGACTTTCAGCTCATGTTTCGGGTCTCCTTTTCTTCCAAGACCCCCGAAGTTCTACGGAGCGATGCTGAAAGAAAGAATGGAAAAACACAAAGTAAACGTATGGCTTCTAAATACCGGAATTTCCGGCGGGCCTTTCGGGGTCGGTAAGAGAATGCCTCTTCCATCCACAAGAGCTCTTGTTACAGCAGCCGTAAGCGGTTTGCTTGACGACAGAGAGTTTGTCAAAGTTCCTATACTTGACCTCTCCGTGCCGGCTGATTGCCCTGGAGTTGATTCGACTCTTCTACAACCTCGACTTTCATGGGATGATCCGGACGAATATGATCACAAGGCTCGTACTCTTTCGGAGCTTTTCGAGAAAGAATACGAAAAGTATGTCTAGAGTTTAAGCCGGTTTTAAACCATCTTCTTGTTAAGACTTGACTCCGTAGTATAGAAAACACCTAGCGAATTGAGGCCGGGGATTATTTCTGGCGTCCCCGAGGGGATTTGAACCCCTGTTACCGGCGTGAAAGGCCGATGT
>JAPPAR010000001.1 GCA_026705445.1 Candidatus Dadabacteria bacterium | reverse complement strand
CATGGCTGCTGACCCTAAAAACCCTTCCATATCCCTATGCGGTGAGAAATGCGGGCTAGGGGTACTGTCAGGGACGGGTTTGGTGTAATGCCGTTTGAGGTTCCCGAGGATCCTCCGGAACGTCTCTGGGTCTACGCTTTTGAGCAACCGAATCCGTATAGTTATGCCTGGGGACCGAACATCGGGGAACTTAAGGAACTTTATGAGAAACGGATCCCCGATTATGAAAAGCCTCATAACGCCGGTAATTACAGGAATGACAATGTATGGCCAACCGGTCATGAGTTCGGCGACAAATACAGCCCGTTTCCGCTTGATCAGTTCGAGCATATGGACAGGATATATAAAGAAGCACGTAAAGCCGCCGTGACAATCAATATACGATTCAACGACGCCGGTGCTGCGTTTACTACGTTTGGTTCGGGGTTCATATACGACGAGAATACTATCGTTACTGTAGGACACGTGGGCATAAGGAAAAATCTCAGGGCAATAATTACGACGTACGACAACAAGAAGCATGAGGGAACTGTTTCAAAAAGACAGTATGAGGATGGAAGCGGATGTGACATCGCGGTTATAAAAATGGATGAACCATTGTCAGGATATCGCAATCTCGAGATAGCTGACTCCTCTTCGCTTAAGTGCGGAGACCCGCTTGTCTCTATCGGTTCCGGCGAGGCATACAACAGCGTAGGTCGCCTGCAGGGAGTCGGAACCGTTTACATGCTGACACAAAAGTACGTATCCGAATTTCTCTCCCACTTCGATGTCCACGGCATGAGCGGCGGTCCAGTCATAGATAGAAACGGCGAAGTAGTTTCCGTGATTTCGACAGGCTGGGCCAGACCGGAAGAAGGAAGAGAACGGAATGACCCAGGACCTCTTGTAATCCGCACCCGCCTTCCGGTTTACATAAGACAGGACTACTCAGATGGTCCTAATGCGGAAACCATAGAGAGGTTTGTTAGAGAAGAGGGGTTTTTCTGCCCTCGCCCCTGATAAACGGCAGATTGTCTGGGCGCGGACCGCAAGTCTTTTGAATCGTAGAACTCCCGTGCTGCAGTGAAGCAGGAATCCCTTTCAGATAACTTCGTGGCTTGAGAAAAACTCTTAGATGGGAACGTAATGCCGTTCACCACCATTCAGCCGCAGAACACAACGGCGGCTGAAACGGGAATTCATGCCGCACATCTGTAAAACAATGGCCGAAAATTTACTTTCTGTCTTATTCCGTGCACAATGTAAGCAGTTGGCAAAGAATTCTGAGTCTTCTAGGGTAAGCAGCCTATGCGCCTGAAAAAGTGCTTATCGTTAAAAATCTTTCTCCCCGTCCTCATTGCGCTTGGCGCTATGGGGTCCACTTCCTGCGGTGGCGGTGATACGGATTACACCCCTCCACCAGTGTGCGATCTTACCTCCCAGAGAAACGAACAGAGACTGTACCTTGAGAGAGCAGGCGAGAGAAGAGACGATTATTATCCAAAGAGGTTCAGCCGTAATTTCAAGAAAAACTACAGTGCCGATATATCTCCCACAAAAAAGCATGAGGATATCGCAAGAAAAGTAAGCCGCTCCGTACTAGAGCTTGAAGTCAGAGAAACCAACAGCCAAGATCTTGGAGTGGGCAGCGCATGGCTTATTGCCCCGAAATATGCCGTTACAGCCGCCCATGCATTCATTGACTTCCAGACCTTAGAGCGAAAACCAACAGAAAGGGTGTTTATCCACACCTTTGACGGTGACAGAATAGAAGCGGAAGTAGTATATGCCGATCCGAGAGTGACAAGGGCAACCGATCTGGCATTGCTCCGCCTTGAGAGGGAAATTGACGCCACCCCCTTGAAAATAGCGGACAGAAAACCCTTAAGAAACGAATTCCTGATGGCTATAGGCGGGGGGCAGTGGCAGAAAGGCATCGGCGGATGGACAGTTTCCGCGGGACCGGCACTTGAGTTAAAAAGCGGATATCCGTTGCGCACTGACAGGATGTATCACGCGGTGCCGACCTCTGGAGGGATGAGCGGAGGACCAATATTCAACGAAGATGGAGAAGTGGTTTCCATTGTGTCCGCGGGATCCCCTCTAAGCGAACATACAATCAGGAACGCATTTGGTGTCATGCCGTCTGAGGTTCCCGAGGATCCTCCGGAACGCCTTTGGGTCTACGCTTTTGAGCAACCGCATCCGTACAGATATTCCGCCGGACCGAACATTGAACAACTTAAAGAATTTTATGAGGAAAGGATCCCCGATGATGAAAAGCCTCATAACGCCGGTAATTACAGGAATGACAATGTATGGCCAACCGGTCATGAGTTCGGCGACAAATACAGCCCGTTTCCGCTTGATCAGTTCGAGCATATGGACAGGACATATAAAGAAGCACGTAAAGCCACCGTGACTATCGGGATACGATTCAACGACGCCGTTGCGTTTGGTTCAGGGTTCATATACGACGAGAATACTATCGTCACTGCAGGACACTTGGGCATAAAGACAGGCCTCAAAGCAACAATTACGGCCTACGACAACAAGGAATATGAGGGAACTGTTTCAAAAAGGCAGTTTGGTGGGCTTGGGGAATGTGACATCGCGGTTATAAAAATGGATAAGCCAGGCGCATTGTCAGAGTATCCAGAGCTCGAGATAGCCGACTCCTCTTCACCTAAGTGCGGAGACCCTCTTGTCTCTATCGGTTCCGGAGACTTATACGACAACGTAGGCCCCCTCCAGGGAGTCGGGGCCGTTTACATGCTGACATATGACTACATGTCCGAATTTCTCTCCCACTTCACTGTCCCAGGCATGAGCGGCGGTCCCATTGTAGACAGAGACGGCAAAGTAGTTTCCATAAATTCGAGAACTGTCGGCAGAGCAGGGGAAGAAGGAGAATGGAATGACCCAGGGCCTCTTGTGATCCGCAACCGCCTTCCGGTTTATATAGGACAGGACTACTCAGAGGGACCTAATGCGGAGACCATAAGAAAGTTTGTGGAAGAACCGGGGTTTTTCTGTCCTGAAAACAGGCCGTCTGAGCGTAACGACATTCCGCCTGCGGTCCGAGCATTGGGTCCTCCGCAAGTCTTTTGAATTACAGAACTCCTGTGCTCTTGCGAAACCGGAACTCTTTTCAGGTAACTTGGTGGCTTGAGGACGTCAGGCACAACTGCTACATGTAGAGATAAGTCCAAGTTTACTCTTCATCCGAGTAGGCTTCGATGGGAAGGCACGTGCACACCAGATTCCTGTCACCGTAGGCGTTGTCTATTCTCGAAACCGGCGGCCAGAACTTGCTGGTCCTCAGATACCGAAGCGGGAAAAATGCCTGCTGGCGTGAATAGGGGTGTTTCCAGTCAGAAGACGCAAGATCCAGAACCGTGTGCGGAGAGTTTACAAGGAGGTTGTCCGAAGAGTCTGCGACACCGTCTATAATCTCCTGGATTTCCCCGCGTATCTTTATCATAGCTTCGCAGAATCTGTCCATTTCCTCCATGGACTCGCTCTCGGTGGGCTCCACCATAAGGGTTCCCGCAACCGGCCATGACATAGTCGGCGCGTGGAATCCGTAGTCCATGAGCCTTTTGGCCACATCTTCCACTGTTATTCCCGCGCTTTTTCCAAGTTCGCGCAGGTCAAGTATGAATTCATGGGCAACTCTTCCGTTCTCACCTTCGTAGAGAATATCGTAGTGCTCCCCAAGACGGGCTTTTATGTAATTGGCGTTCAGTATCGCGTGCCGGGAAGCCTCGGTCATTCCATCCCTTCCAAGAAGCCTTATGTATCCGTAGGATATAAGCAGTATGCTAGCGCTTCCCCAGGGAGCGGCGGATATCGCTCCGCAGGGCTTCTCGTCCCCTACCCCTTCCACAACGCAATGTCCGGGGAGATGCGGAGCAAGATGGGACGCGACACATATGGGACCCATTCCCGGACCTCCGCCTCCATGGGGAATGCTGAAAGTCTTGTGCAGGTTTATGTGACATACGTCAACGCCGATGAGAGAGGGAAAGCAAAGACCTACCTGCGCGTTAAGATTGGCCCCGTCCATGTAAACCTGCGCGCCGTTTGAGTGAATTATGTCGCATATCTCCCTTATCCCGGACTCGAATACCCCGTGAGTCGAAGGATAGGTAATCATAAGACATGCAACTTTCCCCTCGTTTTTCCGGCAGCAGCGGTGAAGGTCATCTATGTCCACATCCCCGTTTTTCCGGCATTTTACTACCACGACGTCCATTCCAGCCATCCTGGCGCTTGCGGGATTGGTTCCATGCGCAGAAGAGGGAATCAGCACCACGTTCCTCTCAGTCTCTTTTCTCTCCTCAAAGTACCTGCGTATTACCATGAGGCCCGCGTACTCCCCCTGAGCTCCCGAATTGGGCTGAAGCGAGCAGGCACTAAGCCCCGTTATTTCGCATAGATATTCTTCGAGATCGTTGATCACCTGTGCGTAACCCGCTGCCTGGTCGCGGGGCACAAAGGGGTGTATTCTCGAGAACTCCTCCCAGCTTATCGGAATCATTTCCGTCGTGCCGTTGAGTTTCATTGTGCAGGAGCCAAGAGGGATCATGGAATTAGCCAGAGAAAGATCCCTGCCCTCAAGGCTCTTTATGTACCTGAGCATAAGTGTTTCCGAGTGGTAGCGGTTAAATACCGGCTGAGAAAGAAAATCTCCTTTCCTCACAAGACTATCGGGCACAGACGCAATGTCAGAAACGCTGTCCGGGGCAACGGACACCTTCTCCTCAAGTCCGAGGGACTCTGAGAAAAGCGAAAGTATCTCCGCGACATCCCCCTCGGTGACGGTCTCGTCAAGTGATATGCAGATTTTCTGGTCCGGAAGATACCTGAAATTGATCTTCCTTTTGAGGGCATTTGCACGAAGTACATCGCAGGCCCCTTCTCCGCATGACGAAAGATCCACGAGCAGGGTATCGAAAAACGTTCCGTTCAACTGGGAAAGCCCCATTTCCCTGAGGCCCAGATCAAGCATCTTAGCAAGGGTGTTTATCCTCCCTGAGATGCGCCGCAGCCCGGCCGGACCGTGGTAAACCGCATACATCGAGGACATTATGGCAAGCAGAGACTGGGCGGTGCATATATTGGAAGTGGCCCTCTCTCTTCTTATGTGCTGTTCCCTTGTCTGAAGGGCCATTCTGTAGGCGGGGTTCTTGTTGCCATCAAGAGACACCCCTATTATTCTTCCGGGAACCTGCCTTCCGAACTCTTCCCTCGTGGCGAAATACGCGGCGTGAGGACCGCCGTAGCCGACCGGAACCCCGAGTCTCTGCGAAGTTCCCACGACGGCGTCGGCGCCGAAGCGCCCGGGAGGCGTAAGCAGCGCAAGGCTCATGAGATCGGCCGCAACTGCAACCATTATGCCGTGAGCGTGAGCGGTTTTTACGAATTCCGAGTAGTCCCTGACTTCACCGAAGGCGTCCGGATACTGCAGAAGCGCACCGAAAAAGCTCCCGTCAAGCGAAATTTGATCCTCTTCTCCCTCCACGACCCTTATCCCAAGAGGCTCCGCCCGTGTCCTCAGAACATCAATGGTCTGGGGAAAACATCTTCGGGAAACGAAAAACCTGTCTGCGTCCGCCTTCTCCCGTTTAGCGCCGCTCAGCCTGTGAAACATGGCCATGGCCTCGGCAGCCGCCGTTGCTTCATCGAGCAGCGAGGCGTTTGAAAGTTCCATAGCCGTAAGTTCCGAAATCACCGTCTGGAAGTTAAGGAGGGCTTCAAGCCGTCCCTGCGATATTTCGGCTTGGTAAGGAGTGTACTGGGTGTACCAGCTTGGATTCTCGAGAATGTTCCTTGAGATGACTGCCGGGACCACGCAGTCGTAGTAACCCAGACCTATGTACGACCTGAATATAGTGTTCTCGCGTGCAATAGCCCTTATATGGTCAAGATAGGAGCTCTCGGTCATGGCAGCGGGAACGGCCATCTCAATCTCTGAAAGCAGGTCAGCCGGTATGGTTTCCCGCACCAGTTCCTCAAGGCTCTCCGCCCCAGCGCACGAAAGCATCTGGCGTGCTTCCTCGGGCGTGGGACCTATGTGCCTCGCCGAGAAAAAATCCTCTTGTTCATAAATGCCGTTTTCGTTTCGCAATCACAATTCTCCCCAAATAATCGCCCCATCCATGCCACCGGGACATATCAGGCATCTTCCTCGTCTTCTATCAGTTCTTCGTAACCGGAAGGATCAAGAAGACTCTCGACTTCGCTTGCGTCAAGTTCGTCGGTATGAATCTTTACGATCCATCCGTCACCGTAAGGGTCGGCGTTTACAAGTTCCGGGGAATCCACGAGAAGATCGTTCACCTCGGCAATTTCCCCCGAGACCGGAGCGAAAAGCTCAGAAACCGCCTTTGTCGACTCCGCCGCACCGAAGGAGTCTCCCTGAACGAGTTCTTCTCCTTCAACCGGCAGTTCAACAAAAACTATCTCCCCCAAGGCTTCCTGGGCGTAATCCGTTATTCCGATCACGGCCCTGTCCTCTTCAAATCTCACCCACTCATGCTCCTCAGTGTATTTCAAGTCTTTCGGTACACTCATAACCTAAATGCTCCTTTATGTTCTTTGATTAAGACATACCGTCTTTATGAAGCGGAAATTCAGAAGAAACCGCCTTTCTCACATCTCCCCGGATCTCAATTCCTATCTCATCTCCGCACTTAACTTCACCCGAGGCAACCGAAGCAATGCCCACGCCAATACCAAGAACCGGTGACATGGTGCCGCTTGTAACCTCTCCTATTTTTTTTCCGTTCTTCACTACCCCATAGCCGTGTCTGGGAACCCCCCTATCAAGCATCTTAAAACCGATGCTTTCCCTGGCCGCTCCGCTCTCCACCTGCTCCAAGAGCACGTCTCTGCCTATAAAATCGCCCTTGTCCATCTTCACGTATCTATTAAGGCCAGCCTCGACCGGAGTCGTTTTCTCATCCAGTTCGTTTCCGTAAAGAGGATATCCGGCTTCCATCCTAAGCGTGTCGCGCGCTCCCAGACCGCAAAGAGCAATCCCGAATTCGCTCCCGCTTTCAAAAAGCTTCTCCCAGATCCCGACCGCGTCTCCCGCGGGCACGAACAGTTCAAAGCCGTCTTCACCCGTGTAACCCGTCCTGGCCGCTATAGCCCCTGCCGCATCACCCTCAAGGATCCTGAAAGAGAACCTCGGAAAATCCCGCACGCTCTCTTCGCCAAGCGCCCTTTCCATTACTGATACAGAACGAGGTCCCTGAACGGCGATCTGCGCGTAGGCCGAACTCGCATCGGTTATCTCAACATCAAATCCCTCGCAGTTATCACCGATCCAGCGGTAGACCTTCTCGGTGTTGGACGCGTTTACGCACACAAGGAAATGATCAGCCGAAAACCTGTAGGTTATAAGGTCGTCAATCGCCCCACCGTCGGGGTAGCAGAAAAGACCGTAGCGGGCCCGGCCGTCCCGGAGCCCCGCCATGTCGTTGGTGTTAAGCTTCTGACAGACGGCTTCAGCCTGGGTCCCCGTGATCTCTATTTCTCCCATGTGGCTTACGTCGAAAAGGCCGCAGGCCGTCCTGACCGCCATGTGTTCCCGTCTTATACCTTCAAACTGAAGAGGAAGCTTCCACCCGGCAAAATCGATCATCTTCGCCCCGAAACTCTTGTGTGTTTCGTATAAAGGGGTGTAAGTCATATACTAGATTAAACATCCAAAAAAGTGGACTGTCAAAATAACCTCGAGGAACCGCCCTAAATTCCCCTTCACCAGCGGTGCGGGTAATGGACAACTGGATATACGACATGAAAATTATCTTTATGATAAACTCCGTATAATGATTTCATGATTGAATGGAGTCGGAATACCAAATTTAGGACAGACCATCGTCAATGCCGCCTTGGCAGGCCGTGTGCCGGGCGGGCGGAAGCCGGAAGCTGAACGCAAGATGAATTACCCCAAAATAACTGTCTACGCCGTATGCCTCTGTTTGCTTGTCTTGTTACCGTCTGCGCCGGCAGTAGCGCAGACCTGGAATGCATTCAATGCCCAGTTGCTCTATGGCGCGGACTTCAAACTGGAGCGTGAGAAAGCGGAAACCCTCACTCTGGAATGGATTAACGGATGGGCCTATGGCGATAACTTTGCCTTTGTGGATATCCGACCATTGAGAGGTAACAGTTCATTCTATGGGGAGTGGTCGCCCCGTCTGAGCTTCTCCAAAATAAGCGGTAAAGCTTTTTCCGCAGGGCCGGCGAAAGACGTGCTTCTGTCCGGCACTTTGGAAAAGGGAGAAGACTTTACCAACTATCTCGTTGGCGCCGCGGTGGACCTTGATGTGCCCGGGTTTAACTTCGTCCAGACAAACGGCTACTTAAGGGAGAATCCGGACCTTGCCGGAACAACTTGGCAGGTGACAGTGGTTTGGAATACGACCTTCGAAACGGGGCCGGCGCACTGGATGTTTAATGGCTATTTCGACTGGGCCGGCTCAGAGGGTGAGGCTGAAACATCCGCCTATGAAAAACAAAACTTTCTTATGCAGCCCCAGCTCCTGCTGGATGCGGGTCGTCTGGTGAATAGGCAGGGGAAGGTATATGTCGGTATTGAGTGGTGGTATTGGCACAACAAGTTTGGCATCTCGGGGGTCAAGGAATCAGTTGTTCAGGCAATGATAAGGGTGAACTTGTAGCTGATACCCATTGCCGGGCACAGCGGGAAAATCGTCGGCTGCGGTCACATACGCGGGAATCAGGCGCGAGGGTCCGTCTTTGCCTGTGCTGTCTTTTTCATTATAATCGATAGTTGATCGCAGGTTCGCCGTTTGCTTCTGCGGTTCCACGCAACCCCGGAATAAGACATGAGACACCTCTTTTTCCCCGCGGGGGCACAGCCTCTTTTTTCGTTCTCCGACGCAGAAGGCTTTTTCGGCCTCATGGTGGACAACCTCGTCCAGTACGTTCTGATCATGATACTGCTCACCGGACTTGTGGGTCTGCAAAGGGAGTTCGTCGTCTCCTCGGTCCTCCCTGCCATAGCGATATCGCTTATTATCGGCAATCTCTACTACGCATGGCTTGCGCAACGACTCTCGGCAGCCACCGGAAGAAAAGACGTAACGGCGCTTCCCTACGGAGTAAACACGATTTCCCTGTTCGCCTTCATCTTCCTGGTAATGATCCCGGCGAAACTGGCGGCCGAAAGCCGGGGAGTCCCCCCTCAGGAAGCCGCGCTTGTGGCTTGGCGCGTCGGGGTCGCGGCTTGCTTTCTCTCCGGAGTCATTGAACTCGCAGGATCCCTTGTAGCCGAGAGGATCAGAAAGGCGACTCCGCGCGCCGCGCTGCTCACTTCCCTTGCCGGAATAGCCGTGGCGTTTCTCTGCATGGACTTTGCCGCAAGATGCTTCGCCTATCCCCTGGTCGCCCTGCTCTCTCTGGGAGTGCTGCTGTTCACCCTGCTCTCAAGAACGAGGCTTCCGCTTGGAATTCCGGGAGTCGGCCTGGCGCTCGTCCTGGGAATATTCACCGCGTGGCTTCTCTTTGCGGTGGGATTCGGAGCGGAAACAACGGTGTCGGGACCTGCCGTGAGCCAAGCTCTTGGCGACGTGGGATTCTATCTGCCCGTTCCGATCCTGGGGGATCTTGTAGCAGGGCTTTCTGATCCCCTCGTGCGCTCGGTGCTGATTCCGGTCGTGCTTCCTATGGGTCTTTACAATATCCTCGGGTCCCTTCAGAACATAGAGTCCGCCGAGGCCGCGGGAGACCCCTACCCCACCGGATCGTGCCTTGCGGTTAACGGTGCGGGATCGATAGCTGCCTCACTTTTCGGGTCGTGCTTCCCAACGACCATATATATAGGACATCCGGGATGGAAGGAAATGGGGGCGAAAGGAGGATACTCGGTAATAAACGGAATTTTCTTCGCCGTGGTATCGCTTGTCGGCTTGGGTTCCCTGGTCTCGGCGCTGGTGCCGATCGAAGCCGCGGGAATAATACTTATATGGATAGGGCTCGCGATGACATCTCAAGCGTTTCAGACCACTCCCCGCTCCCATGCTCCCGCCGTGGCCTTGGGACTGATACCAGCACTTGCGGCGTGGGGAACCGTGGTGGTTTCCCAGACCGTCTCGGCGGTGGGAGCCGCTATATCGGACGGTTCGGTGGCCACCCGTGCGTTTGAGAACCTCAACGCGTTTGTCTTTTCGGGTCTTCAATTGCCCGGGCTGGTAGCACTTTCCCAGGGATTCATGCTTTCGTCGGTGGTCTGGGCCGCAACAGCCGTCTGCCTCGTTGAACGCAGGCTAAACCAGGCGGCAGCGTGGATGGGAGCGGGAGCCGTGATGGCGTTTTTCGGCTTCATACACGCGGGAGAAATCTCGGTTGAGGGAAACCTCTATTCTCTCGGTTTCGGAACGGGAGCCAAGTGGGCAGTCGGATATGCTCTTTCAGCCGCCTTTTTCATGATTGTCTCCCACGTTAACCGCAAAAGCGGCGGGGGCGCAGCAGGTTGACCGATAGAGGAAACTCCCGAAGAATACGGGATTTCTACTCAGTTCTTTACGGAAGATACGGCCCGCAGAACTGGTGGCCCGCCCGGACGAGGCTTGAGTGCGCGACGGGAGCCATACTCACTCAGAACACTTCCTGGGTGAACGTGGAAAAAGCCATAGAGGCGCTCAGGGAGAATTCAATGCTCTCTGCAAAAAAACTCAGAGCGGTATCCCATGAGCAGCTCGCAGTCTTGATCCGCCCCTGCGGATATCACAACTTAAAAGCAAAGAGGCTTAAGAACTTCATCGACTTCCTGTTTGCCGGTTACGGAGGAGTGATGGAGAACATGCTGGCTGAGGACACCGACAGACTCAGGGAAAAGCTGCTCTCAGTGAACGGCATCGGCGAAGAGACGGCTGACTCAATATTGCTCTATGCGCTCGGCAAACCTGTGTTCGTGGTCGATAACTACTCCCGGAGAATTCTCCGCCGCCACCGCCTGATTCCCGAGGGAGCAAGCTACTCGGAAATGCAGAAACTTTTTGTACGAAGCCTCTCGGTCGATGTGGAAGTTTTCGGAGAGTACCACGCGCTCATAGTAAAAACGGGAAAACTCCACTGCCGGAAGACACCCCACTGCGAGGGCTGCCCGCTTGAGCACGACCCGCACGATCCCGGAATAGATTTGGTTTAGCAGGAAATAAGAACAAAGCCCCGGTCGGGGCGGAAATCAGCCTTTTTTCGAGGTCGCAAACTCCACTACGGCCTTGAAGCTCTCGGGGTTTCTTACGGCAAGCTCAGAGAGGCTTTTGCGGTCAAGCTCGACCCCCGATTTCTTGAGCGCGTCGATGAACCTGCTGTATGAAAGACCGAAGGGTCTTACGCCGGCGTTTATCCTCATGATCCAAAGCGCCCTGAAATCCCTTTTTCTGCGGCGCCGGTCCCTGTAGGAATAGGCAAGCGCCCTGAGTATGGTTTCCTTAGCCCTTCTGAAATTGTTCTTTCTTCTGCCCCAGTACCCCTTGGCAAGCTTAAGAACTCTTTTTTTACGTCTTCTGGAAGTGACTCCTCTTTTTATGCGCATCGGTATTCTCCGTCTGTATCAGCTCACAGGTAAGGAACATAGGTCTTGATCTTCTTGGCGGCGGAACCTTCAAGGAAATCCGGCTCCAGCAGTCTCCGCATCCTCTTTGAGCTTTTCTTTACGTTTATATGGCTTTTGCCACCCTTGTTTCTTCTTATCTTCCCGCTTCCCGTAGCGGAAAATCTTTTCGCCGCGCTGCGGTTCGTTTTCATCTTAGGCATCTGGTAAATCCCTCACTGTTTTTTTGCCGGTACAAGAATCATTATCAGGTTCTTGCCCTCTATTTTGGGCTCCATGTCCACCGAGGCCACATCGGACAGTTTCTCGCGAACCTCATTTGCAAGTTCGCGGCCGAGTTCCGGATGAACTATTTCCCTGCCCCTGAAAAATATCCTCATCCTGGTTTTGTGACCCGCTTCAAGAAAACCCCTCATCCGGTTTACCTTGACTTCAAGATCGTGTTCCCCTATGTTGGGTCGAAATTTTATCTCCTTTACCGTCTGATCTTTCTGTTTTTTCGCGCTCCGTTGTTTTCTAAGTTCGTACTTGAACTTCCCGTAGTCCATGAGTCTGCATACGGGCGGGGTAGCGTTTGATGCGACCTCAACCAGATCGACTTCTTTTTCCTCCGAAATCCGCAAGGCGTCTTCAATGCTTACGACTCCCAGCTGCTCACCCTCGACATCTATGAGCCTGACCTCCTTTGAGGTAATCCTCCTGTTAACGCGAGTCTCAGGGACGCGGGCCCGGGAATTACTCCTTCTCCTTCTAGCTATGCCTTTACCTCCATCCAGCTGTAGGGATCGTTCTCCCCGGTGACGATTTCGATAAAATCATCCACAGGCAACGCCTCCATGGCGTCCCCACCGTATTTTCTGGGAGCAACCGTTCCCGTTTCGACCTCCTTGTCTCCTACAACCAGCAGATAGGGGATTTTCATTACCTGCGCTTCCCTAACCTTATATCCTAGCTTCTCGTTTCGCAAATCGCTTGCGACCCTGATTCCCCGGCGGCGAAGCTCGGCGCAGACTTCCTCGCAGTACTCGGCCTGGCTTTGTCCCACGGATGCCACCCTTACCTGCTCGGGACTGAGCCAGAGCGGAAACGCTCCCCCGTAATGTTCTATCAGGATTCCGAAGAACCGCTCGATCGAGCCGAATATGGCCCTGTGTATCATTATCGGGGTATGTCTAGCGTTATCCTCACCCACAAACTCCATTTCAAACCGCTCGGGCAGGTTGAAATCTACTTGAATAGTTGAGCACTGCCAAGCCCTGCCTATCACGTCCTTTATTTTAAGATCTATTTTGGGACCGTAAAAGGCTCCCCCGCCGCTGTCCACTCCGTAGGGAAGACCGGCATCTGAGAGAGCCTGCTCGATTGACTCTATCGACCTCTCCCAGTTCTCCTCGCTTCCGACGAACTTCTCCGGGCGCGTAGAGAGAAAAATCTCGTAATTATCAAACCCGAAAGTTCTGAGAAAATCCAGAGTGAGGCGAAGCACCCCGGAGACCTCTTCGCGTATCTGGTCGGGGCGGCAGAATATGTGGGCGTCGTCCTGGGAGAAACCCCTCACTCTGAGAAGACCGTGAAGAACCCCCGAGCGCTCGTAGCGGTAAACGGTTCCTATCTCCGCCCACCTGATTGGCAGGTCCCTGTAGCTCCTCGTCTTTGATTTGTAAATCAGTATGTGGAAAGGGCAGTTCATGGGTTTTACCTGGTAATCGGAGCTCTCAACCTCCATGCACGAGAACATGTTCTGCGAGTAGAAGTCCACGTGACCGCTTGTGCGCCAGAGGTCAAGCTTGGCCATGTGCGGAGTGTAGAGCAACTCGTAGCCCCTTGAGACATGCTCCTTCTTCCAGAAATCCTCTATCACGCTTCTTACCCTGGCCCCCCTCGGATGCCAGAGGATGAGACCGGGACCTATCTCATCGTTCACGCTGAAAAGATCAAGCTCCCTTCCAAGCTTGCGGTGATCCCTTTTTTTGGCCTCCTCAAGGTCGCGCAGATACTTGCGCAGATCCTTTTTGTCCCAGAAGGCCGTTCCGTAAATTCTCTGGAGCATCGGGTTGTTCTCGTTGCCCCTCCAGTAAGCCCCTGCGGAACTCGTGAGCTTAAAGGCCTTTATGAGCCCCGTAGAGGGAAGATGCGGTCCCCTGCAGAGATCATACCAGTCAGTCTGATCGTATATTGTTATCTCCTCCCCTTCGGGAAGATCGTTTATTATCTCCACCTTGTAGTTCTCCTTTATCCCGGAGAAAATGGCGACGGCCTCCTCTCTGGTGACCGATTTTCTTACAAGAGGACGGTTTCTCTTTATTACCTCGAGCATCCTCGCTTCGATGTTCTCAAGATCCTCGGGGGTAAAGCCTCTTTTGAAATCAAAATCGTAGTAAAAGCCGTTCTCTATCACGGGACCTATGGTGACACGGGCTTCGGGGAAAAGAGACTGGACGGCTTCGGCCAGAACGTGGGCCGTGGTGTGCCTAAGGAGCCCCAGAGATGCTTCGGTATTGCTTTTTACGGGCAGAAGATCGCAGTCACCCTCAAGGCGGTGCCAGAAATCAACAACCTGGCCATCTACTACGGCCCCTACGGTGCGTTTGTCTGCGTCAAGCTCCGCGAGCGCTTCCCCGACGGTCGTTCCCGAAGAAAAAATGCCCTGCTTTCCGTCGATATTTACCTGCATATCCAACCGATTCGTCCCCTGGACTCCATGGTGAGCACGGCAGGATTTGAACCTGCGACCCCTTGCACGTCAAGCAAGTGCTCTGCCACTGAGCTACGTGCTCAAAAACTTGGTATTGTCTTTAATTATGCCGTATTGTCAAGAACGGCGATGATGCCTGTTACATGCCTGTTACGATACTTGACCACGTTATCCTCTGGCAGGTATTTTATGTGTATTCTTATGTGTGGAGGATTACACAATAGCTACAAACTTGGCGATAGACCCACAACTGCTTGACAGGGCGCTTGAAGTCGGTGGCGAGAAAACGAAGAAGGCAACCGTCAACAGGGCCTTATGGGAGTTCATTGCACGGCGTGAGCAGGAACGCTTGCTTGAGCTGTTCGGCAAACTCGACTGGGACGACGAGTACGACTACAAGCGGGAACGGACGCGCCGGTAATGCTGTTTGCAGACACCAGCGTCTGGTCGCTTGCCTTGCGACGAGACCCGTCTCCCGAAGTACCCCATGTGCGACGCCTGCGGGATGCGCTCAGCGGCGGTGAAGCGGTTCACACGACCGGAATCGTGCTCCAAGAATTGTTGCAAGGCTATCGGGGACCAAGGGCCAAGGCACAGATTGTGGAACGTTTCACCGCCCTTGCTCTGATTGTCCCGGCACGTGATGACCATATCGACGCGGCCGAACTCCGCAACACGTGCCGCCACCACGGCATTCAGGTTGGAACTATTGATGCACTGCTCGCGCAACTCTGCATCCGTCACAATTTGGTTATGTTGACGACTGACCGTGATTTCAGCCACATCTCAGAATGGACACCGCTACAACTCTGGCGTGCCTAATGACTCCGTAGGTTGAGAAATCCAGATGAAAAGGGCTCTCCCCAAGATTCCGTCATTATACAGTTACGTCCAAATCACTTCCCGGCCCATTATCAGACCGGATAATTTACTTCCAGTACCCTTCTGAAAGCTTAAATCAAGCGAAAAAATTTAAAATCGAGTTTGCTTAAATTCACGGGTTGCCTGACCGAGAGCTGCCTAATTTGCTTCCGCGCCAAAGAGCGCCTGTGTAGGACAAGCGCCTCGGTCAAGCACCACCGTGATAAATGTCCAACAGGAAGTTCGTGCCATCGAGCACCCGTACTGGATCCGACAAACATCACGGCTAACCCGAATTTACATGGAGGTATTAATTTACATGAAGAATCATGAATCTCTATTTTTTGCAGGCATTGACTGGGGGAGAAATTCCCACCAGGTCTGCGTTGTTGATCGCGAAGGTTCCGTCATCGGAGAAAAAAGCTTCAAGCACTCAGGAGGCGGTCTTTTGGAAATGGCTCAGTGGATGAGAAAGATCTCAGACTCTGAGGTCTGCGACATAGCAGCAGCTATTGAGGTAAACCACGGCCCTGTCGTGGAAAGTCTTGTTGAACAGGGCTTCCGGGTTTATTCCATAAACCCAAAACAGCTTGACCGCTTCAGGGACAGATTCTGCGTCTCAGGAGCCAAGGATGACAGAAGAGACGCCTTGGTACTGGCTTCGGCGCTTAGAACGGATCGTTATCACTTCCGCTTTATTGAACCCCAGGACCCCAATGTCATAATCCTGCGGGAATTCAACAGAACCAGAGAGGAGCTCACAGCAGAACACACCCGCTTGGTAAACCGTCTCCGCGGACTGCTCTTCAGGTATTACCCCCAGTTCGGCGAGCTTCTGGGCAAGAAGGTAAGCGCGTGGCACCTGGAACTATGGGAGCTTATGCCTTGTCCTGACTCTACAAAAGGAAAAAGAGTCTCAACGGTCAAGAACCTCCTCAGACGCAACGGAGTGAGGCGTTTTAACGCGAAGGAGGTGCTCAGGGTATTGCATGACAAGAAAATAGAATTAAACGATGCAACCACCGAGAGCTGCGTTTGGCACATAAGGAAAATCATTGAACGCATGAAAGTGATAGACCGCCAGATAAAAGAGACCGAAGACTCTATCAAACAGATTGTTGAGACCATGAACTCAAAACTCAAGACCGAGGGCCAAGGGCCAACCGACATTGAGATACTCATCTCCATTCCGGGGGTGGGACATGTAGTTCTCGCTACTTTGATTGCCGAGGCTTGGGACCTTATACGTCGTCGAGACCGCGAGGCGCTTCGATGTCTTGGAGGTACGGCCCCTGTAACGAGACAGTCGGGCAAAAGCAGACAGGTTGTTCTGCGAAGAGCGGTATGCAGGAACCTCGCCGACGCGTTTCATGTTCTGGGCAGGATAGCCGCAGTCAATGATCCGGCGAGCAAGGCCAAATATAAAGCACTTCGCGCAAAAGGCCATCGTCATTGCAGATCTGTTCGTACTGTATGCGATCGTCTTTTATCGGTTGCCTGCGCTATACTGAAAAAGGGAGAATTGTTCGACAAGGAGTTCAAGAAACCCTTGGAGGATATTGCGGTGTGAATGGAAACCAAGCAGGAATGAAATCGTCAGGGAAAGCAGAACAAAAGAACAGAGAAAATCGAGGAGGAATCTTAAAAAAGGAAATTCGCACTATACATAAATTTAAGCTTGCTAAAAAACAGGAAGTCCTACAGCAACGGCGGGGACGCTTGAGAATGACTTCGGTTTCGGGTAGTTTCACCATTCAGTCAAAGCATCCCGCAAAAACGGGAATCAAGTGACGGAACCATTCGCAAAACGATACTCAGCACAGAATTCATCGGATTCGCAGAACCCACCAGGGGCAAGGTAAGAGACATCTACGATCTCGGCAAGTGCATCCTGATGATAGCCACCGACCGCATCTCCGCCTTTGACGTGATACTCCCAAACGGAATACCCTCAAAAGGTGAGGTGCTGAACCGAATCTCGGAGTTCTGGTTCCGGAAAACAGAGCATATAATCCCGAACCACATGGTCTCGACGGATCCCGAGGATTTCCCCGATCCCTTCGGGGACCATGCCAAGGTACTCTCGGGCCGTTCAATGCTCGTGAAAAAGACCGACCCGCTTCCCGTGGAGTGCGTAGTGAGAGGCTATATAAGCGGCTCGGGGTGGGAGGAGTACAGAAAAACCGGTTCCGTCTGCAGCATCCCCTTGGGGAAAGGCCTAGTTGAGTCCCAGAAGCTTCCGGAACCCATCTTCACCCCGTCAACCAAGGCCGAGCAGGGAACCCATGACGAGAACATAACGTTCGGTGAAGTGCGCGATATGATAGGTGGGGGACTCGCAGGCAGGGTACGGGACACAAGCATCGAGATCTACACTGCCGCCGCCAGAATAGCCGAGGAGAAGGGAGTGATAATAGCCGATACGAAATTCGAGTTCGGGATAGACCGCGACACTGAAGAGCTCATCCTGATAGACGAAGCCCTGACGCCGGATTCCTCAAGATTCTGGCCCCTGGAGAACTACGCTCCCGGCGGACCGCAGATGAGTTTTGACAAGCAGTTCGTAAGGGATTACCTCAAGCAAACGGGCTGGAACAGAAATCCCCCGGCTCCCGAACTCCCACCCGACATAGTAAGGAAAACAAGCGAAAAGTATCTCGAGATGCTCAGGCTTTTCCGCGGAGGATAGGGTTTTGGGAAAGACGAATTCTCCATGTAACGGCATATGCATAATGGACGAGGACACGGGGCTCTGCGTCGGATGTCTTCGCACAAGCGACGAAATAGCAGGCTGGGAGGACTATTCAGACGAGCAGAGAGCCGAGGTCATGCGTGAAATAACGCAGCGGGAAGCGGAGCAGAACCAGTGAAGACCGTCAGCGTCCTTGGCTGTGGCTGGCTCGGAGAGCCGCTCGCTTTATCTCTTAAGGATGCGGGTTTTTCGGTAAGAGGGTCGGCAAGAAAACCCGAGGGGCTCCCCGCCCTTTCGGAAAAGGGGATAGAACCCTACCTTATAGATATAGCCCCCGAGGTAAACGCGGAGAGGGCGGATGAATTTTTCTCTTCTGATGTTCTTTTCATAAACTTCCCCCCCGAGCGAAGAGACGACATCGAGACCTATCATAAAAAGCAGATCGAAAATCTCATCGAAGCGATACCGGGCCCCCGGGGGAAAATGGTCATCTTCGCCAGTTCAACCTCGGTCTATCCGAACACAAACGGAGTCGTGAGGGAAGAGGACTCCCTCCATCCCGACAAGCCGTCGGGAAAGGCTCTTCTGCACGTGGAGAGGCTTTTAATGGATAATCCTGAATTCGATACGACCGTGATACGTTTTTCAGGACTCATGGGCTACGACAGGGCTCCGATAAAATCGATCAGAAGAAAAAAACTGGTGCTAAACCCCGACTGCCCCCTTAACCTCATACACCGCGACGACTGCATAGCAATCGTCCGAAGCGTAATAGATCTTGACGTGAGAAACACTGTGCTTAACGCCACCTGCGACGAACATCCCACAAGAAGGGAGTATTACTCCCGTGAAGCCCAGAAATACGGAATCCCGCCGCCGCTTTTCGAAACGGAAAATCCCCCGCAATACAAGATAGTCTCGAACGAAAAACTGAAGAGAACACTCGGGTACAGGCTCATTTACCCGGATCCGCTTGCCATACCCTGAAAGAGACAAAAGCTATATGAAAAACGCCTAACGGCATCTTACAGTCAATTGTCGGTTCCGGCGGAAAATATTTTCGCTTGAAATCCCGATTATAACTCGTACTTCCAAATGTATTTCTCCCGAGGCATGGTAACATGTTTAATGGTTTTACGTCAGGAACAGGGTGCGTTATTCCTAGAGAAAAAGAAGTCGAACTGAGGTAATGGTCAGAGCAATCCGTTTCACACGCCAACCATTTCTGCCTGGAATTTATACCGCTGAAGCCGAAGCGACAACAATGGCGGAAAGCGGGGTAAAAGAGCGCGGTGCAGTTACAACCCGTCGCGAAGTAGTGGACTTCATCCTTGATCTGACGGAATACACAACTGACAAGGTGCTTTACAAGCAGCGCCTGCTTGAACCTTCTTTCGGCGATGGCGAATTCCTCCTGGCTGCCGTGGAACGTCTTCTGGCCACTTGGCGCAATTCTGAAATTCCCGACACTGCCCTGCAAGATGCTATCTGTGCGGTGGAATTACATCACCCCACCTTTGAAAGAACTCGCGAGCGTTTGGACAATATTCTCTCCCGGGAAAAACTCACGGCAGAGACGCGGGTCGCATTACTGAACAGGTGGTTAACTCAAGGAGACTTTCTTTTGGAATCTATAAACGGCCATTTTGATTATGTGGTCGGCAATCCGCCTTATGTAAGACATGAAATGATTCCCGACGTCTTGATGAAGGAATACCGACGTCGGTTTACCACGATCTTCGACCGCGCGGACATATATATCCCATTCATTGAAAAATCCCTGTCGCTATTGTCCAAAGATGGAACACTGGGATTTATCTGCGCGGACAGGTGGATGAAAAACCGATACGGGGGACCTCTTCGTAAACTGGTGGCAGAAAATTATCGCTTAAAATTCTACGTGGACATGGTTGATACACCTGCCTTCAATTCCGATGTTATTGCCTATCCGGCGATAACAATCATCTCCAAAGAACCCTCAGGCCCAACTCGTCTCGCCCGCCAACCTGAGATCAGCGTTGACGGTCTGGCCGCTTTATCTCAGAAGATGTTGTCCCAAGAACCAGCCGATACAGAAGACGTGGAGGAAATTAGCGGAGTCGCAGCAGGGACCGAACCATGGATATTGGAGTCCTTTGACAGATTGGCTTTAGTACGGCGGATTGAACGAGAGTTTCCTTCGCTCAAAGATGCTGGCTGCGATGTGGGAATCGGAGTAGCCACAGGTGCGGACAAGTTTTTCATCGCACCGTTTGACGCACTTGACGTTGAGGAGGACCGCAAGCTTCCCCTTGTCACTACGCGCGACATTGTCTCGGGACAAGTGCGGTGGCAGGGATACGGGGTCATTAACCCGTTTGATGATGAAGATGGTCTTGTCTCTTTAGACGACTACCCGAAGCTAGCAGACTATCTTAGGCGCTACGAGCATGAAATCAGGAAACGTCATATCTCCAGAAAGAGTCCGCATAGCTGGTACAGAACAATTGACCGCATCTATCCGGCACTGGCAAAACAGCCGAAACTGCTGATTCCGGACATCAAAGGGGAAGCGCAGATAGTATACGAAGACGGGATATTTTACCCGCACCATAATCTCTACTACATAACCTCGAAACGGTGGGATTTGAAGGTGCTGCAGGCCGTTTTGCAATCAGGTGTTGCCGAACTGTTCGTAAACACCTACTCAACGAAAATGCGCGGAGGATATCTCCGTTTTCAGGCTCAGTACCTGCGTCGCATACGCATACCGTTCTGGAAAGATGTGCCGGAACATCTTCGTTGTGAACTTGCCACCACAGTTAAAAACAGGGACATCGGTAAACGTAATGAAGCAATCTTCGAGTTATACGGAATGAAGGGAAATGAGCGTCTTGCCTTCTGCGGAACCGGAAACTGAAAAATTATGGCACTTGATCTTGCAAACTACGAGAGAAAAACCGCAACAGCGGTAAGAAAGTTCTGGAAAAACCGAGAAGCAGCGCGCAAGCGACAAAGTGACTCTGGGAGAGCCGACCAAGGGGAGCGCGCAAGCGTCACGGCCGGAAAGAATATGGACGGTTTTCTCGACCTGGTCTCCAGTCTTGTCCGTAGAAACGGTATGAAGGATGCAAAAGTTCTGAAACAAGGACGCGTATTGACTCTTCCCGGTTATTTCCGCCCAACAAAGATTTGGGATTTGTTGATATTGAGGAGAGGCCGCCTAGTTGCGGCTATCGAGTTGAAATCACAGGTCGGCCCCTCATTCGGTAACAATTTTAACAACCGTACCGAAGAAGCTATAGGAACCGCTGTCGATCTGTGGACGGCCTATCGCGAAGGCGCGTTCGGTGAACAGTCACGACCATTTCTGGGATGGCTGATCCTTCTTGAAGATACCCATGTATCGCGCAAACCGGTAAAAAATCGGTCTCCCCACTTCCAACTGTTCCCGGATTTTCAGAACGCTTCCTATGCGGATCGCTACGACGTTTTCTGCAAAAAACTCGTTCAGGAACGACTCTACTCGGCCGCATGCGTCCTCATGTCCCCCCGCTCCGCCGCAAGCACCGGCAAATATACCGAAATGAGTGAAATTACAGGGCTTCGCACCTTTGTAACGGAACTTGCGGGTCATATAGCCGCCGAATCGGCAAGGTAGTGAATAGAATGCCCAGTTCATAGGATATATCCGTTACAGGGAAAAGAACTGGAGAACTGTTGAGAAAAATACTAAAAAAGGGAAAATAAACAGAAGTGAGACGCCAAGTTGTACAGTATTGGTTTCGGGTGGATGCCATAAAATTTCTAAACACGAAGCGTAATTTCTCCCGCGCGGCAGCCTAGGTGCCTATGGACGGAATCAGGGAACTCGAACTTGAGAACATAGAAGCGGTAAAGGTCCTCTACGGGGAATTTAACTCGAATCTCAAGGAAATAGAGAACGAATTCGACATAAGCATCCACACCCGGGGCAACAAAATCACTCTCAAGGGGAACGAGGAGAGGACCGCGGAGGCGGGCATGCTCATGGGGCAGATGTATTCTCTTATAGAAAAGGGGTACCTTCTCCAGCCTTCGGACATAAAGATAGCGAAAAGGCTTCTAAGCCAGAAAGACGCCTCCCTTGAAGAGATATTCCTCGACACGGTCTGCATATCCGTACGGAAAAAAATAATAACCCCCAAGACAATAAACCAGAAACTCTACATCGACGCCATAAGAAGAAACGACATGGTGTTCGGCATAGGACCAGCGGGAACGGGAAAAACCTACCTGGCGATGGCGATGGCCGTCTCGGCGTTTACGAACAAGAAAGTAAACAGAATAGTGCTCGCTCGGCCCGCCGTGGAGGCGGGAGAAAAACTGGGGTTTCTCCCCGGCGATCTCCAAGAAAAGGTGAATCCGTATCTGAGGCCCCTTTTCGACGCTCTTTACGACATGATGGATTTTGAGAGGGCAAACAGGCTGATTGAGAAAAACATGATTGAAATCGTCCCGATAGCCTACATGAGGGGAAGAACGCTGAATGACGCATTCATAATTCTCGATGAAGCGCAGAACACGACAGCCATACAGATGAAGATGTTTCTTACAAGGCTCGGATTCGGCTCAAAAACGGTCATAACGGGAGACATTACCCAGATAGACCTTGCCAAGGACCAGAACTCCGGGCTGATCGAAGCCATGAACATCCTCTCCGGAATAAAGGGAATAGAGTTCGTCAACTTCTCGAAAACTGACGTCATAAGGCATCCTCTAGTGATGAAAATAATAGACGCGTACGAAAAAATTAAGGATAATGTGAGCGGACGTACCCCGTAACAGGAGAAAACAGATGAAAACACTCGCCGCCTTTCTTCTCGCAGCCATGCTTCTTGCTCCCTCGTGCAAAAGATGGGAGAATCCGGCAACTTCAATGATCTCGGCTGACAAATCCGTAGTGGTTCTCGTGCTTAATCCCTCGGTATACGCGATGCAGGAAGTGCGCGTCAAAGGAAAGGTGTGGGAGATCGAAACGATGGGGGAACCGGCGAAATCGGCGACTTTTAAGCTCGCCGACAGCGACGGAAACTACATAACTGTCGTCTGGGAAAAAGAACTCTCTTTTGCCGAGGGGGACATAGTGGAAGCTTCGGGCCTTTTCGACAGCAACTTCATCTCATCTGAGAACAGGTTCGATCCCAAGCTTGCGGCGCAGTCGATCAGGGTTCTCAAAGAGGACTAACTACCGGGAAAATACGCAATCGCTTAACTCCAAGTACATGTCGCGCTGCGGTCCCACCGAAACGATCCAGACCGGAACTCCGGTCAGTTCCTCAACTCTCTTTATGAAACGCAGGGCGTTTTGGGGTAGCTGTTCGGCGCTCTTTATCCCGGCCAAATCCTCATCCCACCCGTCCATCTCCTCGTATGAGGGCTCACAGTTCTCAAGAACGGAGAGGCTTGCGGGGAATTCCTTCATGCTCGATCCGTTATATCCGTAGCTTGTGCATATCTTTACTTTTTCAAAGCCCGAAAGCACGTCAAGCTTCGTAAGGGCAATGGCGGTTACGCCGTTTGTTCTCAGCGTATAGTTAAGCGCGACTGCGTCAAGCCATCCGCACCTTCTGCTTCTCCCCGTGGTAGCCCCGTATTCCTCTCCTTCCCTTCTGAGGGCATCCTGTATCTCGCCCGATTCCTCCGTTGGGAAGGGACCTTCCCCGACCCTGGTGGTATACGCCTTAGCAACTCCCACTATGGAGCTTACGAGCGCCGGTACCGCGCCGGTACCGGAAAACACACCCCCAAGACCCGCGTTTGACGACGTGACGTAGGGATAAGTGCCGAAATCGATATCAAGAAGTGACCCCTGAGCCCCTTCAAAAAGGATCCTCTTGCCCTCATCGCCGCTTCTGCGGACAATCGCGGAGACATCCGCGATGAAGGGTCCGAGAACCTCGCCGTACCCGACGTACTCTTCATACACGCTCTCGGGATCGAGGGGTTCCGCCCCGAGAACCTTCTCTACATACGCGTTTCTCTCGGTCATGACGGAAATGAGTCTCTGGCGAAAGGCTTCGGGTTCGGTAAGATCAAGCATCCTTATGCCCCGCCTTGCGTACTTGTCTTCGTAGACCGGGCCTATTCCCCTGCCGGTAGTGCCTATTTTCCTTCCGCTTGCGCGCCGCTTCTCCCTAAGCAGATCTATTTCCCTGTGATAGGGCATTATCACATGGGCCCTGTCGCTTACGAGGAAATTAGAGGGGCTCACCGGATACCCGGCACTTCTGAGCGCGTCTATTTCCGCGACCAGCACCTTGGGATCAACGACCACCCCGTTTCCGATAAGAGACAGGCTGTTTTCCCTGAGTATGCCCGAGGGCACATGGTGGAGTATGATCTTCTTTCCGTCCGTAACAATGGTGTGGCCCGCATTGTTTCCGCCCTGGTATCTCACCACCAGGTCGGTCCTTGAGGCTATGAGATCCACTATCCTTCCCTTGCCCTCATCCCCCCACTGCGTACCAAGGACCACTATGCTCGGCAAGCCTAGAGCCCTCCTCCGGTAAGAAGTTCCTCGAGATTGGAGAATTCCCTGATCGACCCGGTCCGGGATTCGACCAGCTTCATCTTGGAAGGAGATTCAAGCTCTATGATCCCGTATGTGGCGAACGAGCCGTCCCCGTCGAAGAAATTATTGGAATCGATCATGTCCGCATGGCTTCCGGTTAAGTCAAGTATGACCTTGAAGCTGCTTGAACGTAGCCATTCGGCAAGCCTTATGGCGTCACTTCTGAGATCCTGGCTCTTGGGCACTATTATGAAATGGACCTGGTTCTCGCCGTCTCTGCTCTTGGTGTTCTGCATAAGCGCCTCGGCGTCTATCGCGAATCCCGCGGCGGGGACGCTGCGCCCGTACCGGCTGACTAAGCCGTCGTACCTGCCGCCCGTAGCCAGGGAAACGGGAGCGACGGACGATATCACCTCGAAAGTAACTCCGGTGTAGTACTCAAAACCCTTGACCTCAACAAGATCAACCGATATCTCGCATTCGATATTGTATTCCTCAAGCACGGAGATCACAGAGACGATTTCCTCAATGTAGAGCTTGAATCCCTCGTTCCGGGCGGCCCTGCGAAGGATATCGGCATCGCCGTAGTAATCAGAAAGGGAGAGAAGAACATCCTTTACGTCCGTGGGAATCCCGGAGGGTTCCACTATCCTTCTTATCCACTCCTGGTCCTTTTTCACGAGAGCTTGCACAAGCTCGTCCCGTATCTCCCCGGCGTCGCGAAGAACCGCATCAAGAATGCCCGTATGCCCGAGGTTAAGCGTTATTTTTTTAAGGCCGAGACGGTTAAGCGATTTCAGGGCCAGCGCGATTATCTCGGAATCCCCTTCAGTCGAACTAAGCCCCAGAAGCTCGCAGCCGAGCTGAAAAACTTCCCTCTCCTTGCCGCTGCCCTTCTCCTCGTACCTCACCACCCTTCCCGAATAGCAAAGCCTGAGTGGGTAGCGATAATCGCTTAACTGCGTGGCGACCATGCGTCCGATCTGCGGAGTAATGTCGGGGCGCAGCACCACTATTTCACCCGTGTGCGGATCGACAAACTTCATCAGCCTGTGCTTGAAGTCTTCCCCGATGCCCGCGGACATGGTGTCAAGATACTCGAAAAGAGGGGTTATAACCCTCCTGTACCCCCAGTAGGAAAACTCCTCAAGGAGCACGTTCTCTATCCGCTTGAGGTTCTCTGCCTTTACGGGACCGAAATCCTTCACTCCCTGGGGCAGTGTCAAAAATCTATTCATCTGAAAAACTGACTTGGGTTACCGAAATAATATTCTCTACGGTCAAAATCTCCTGGATAACTTCTTCGCTAACCTCGGTATCGACGTTCGTAAAAACTATGGCTTCCCCGCCGGCGGATTTTCTTCCAAGGTGCATCCGACCGATGTTTACGCCGTTTTTCCCGAGAACAGTACACATGGAACCTATGAAGCCCGGGCGGTCGTAGTTGTGGCTCACGAGCAGGAATCCCTCGGGAACGACGTCGATCTCGACCCCGTTCACCTTGACTATCCTCCCGTGGTTCCCGCTGAAAACGCTTCCCGAAATCTCGTTGGTCGCCTCGCGGGTCGTAACGGTCACGGTAATGAGACTTGTGTACTGGCTCATGGCCGCGGATTTTGACTCCACCACTTTTATTTTTCTTTCCTCGGCTATCGACGGAGCGTTAACGTAAGTCACCGAGATATCCATTATGTGCGAGAGAAAGCCTTTCAGCACGGAAACCGTCAGGTACCCGCAGTCCATTTCGGCCGCTTCGCCCTCGTAAGTCACCTCTACAGTGCGAACCGCGCCCTTGCAGATCTGCCCGTGAAGACTGCCTATCTTCTCGCAGATTGACATATAAGGCCTCATGACGGCAAGCTGCTCCGTTGTAAGCGACGGCATGTTAACCGCGTTTCTGACTACCCCTTTCTGCGCGAAATCTATAAGCTGCTCCGCCATTGTGGTCCCGACCTTTATCTGCGCCTCCTCCGTTGAAGCGCCTAGATGCGGGGTGAGCACTATGTTTTCATCGACCGAGAGAACGGGGTTTTCGGGGTCTATGGGTTCTGAGGTGTAAACGTCAAACGCCGCTCCTCCCACCTTGCCTTCGCGGAGGGCCTCAGCCATGTCCGCCTCGTTCACTATCCCCCCTCTGGCGCAGTTAATCACTATCACACCTTTTTTCATCTTCTCAAAAGACTCAGAGTTCACCAGATCCCTCGTCTCGTCCGTTAGGGGCGTGTGCACCGTTATAACGTCCGAGCGACGGAAAAGCTCATCCAGGGAGACAAGCTCGATGCTTAGCTTCTTCGCGGCTTCCTTGCTTAGGTAAGGATCGTACGCGATCGCCTTCATCTTAAGACCCATAGCACGCTCTGCCACCAGCTTTCCTATGTTTCCGAGGCCCACAAGACCTATCGTCTTTCCATAGACCTCAACTCCCTTGTACTTGTTCCTCTCCCACTTGCCCGATTTTATCGAGGAGTGGGCCTGGGGAATCCTTCTGGCAAGGGAAAGCAGCAAGGTGATGGTGTGCTCCGCAGTGGTTATCGAGTTTGACTCGGGGGTGTTCATAACGGCCACCCCGTTTCTGGTCGCGGCGTCAAGGTCTATGTTGTCTATCCCTATTCCGGCGCGTCCTATGATCCGAAGCCTGCCACCCGAAGCCTCTATGACTTCCTTTGTAACCTTCGTAGCGCTTCTTACCACGAGGCCTTCATAGTCCTTTATTATATCGACAAGCTCGTCGGGAGAGATGCCTTTTCTCTCGTCAACCTCGACCCCCTCGGCGGCCTTAAGAAGTTCAAGGCCCTGCTTAGCAAGTCCGTCGGTTATCAGTATTTTCAAGAAATTCCTCCGGGATGGCGGGATAAAAACCACTAAGATAATAGTTAAACGAAAGACAATGTCAATCAGCCGGGGCGTGTTTCCGGAGCGGGCAAAAAGAACCCGCGGGGAAGCGCGAAATTGTTAAAAACCGCGATTTGGGTTACCCTAACCTGCCGTAATGAAAGAAGAAACCGGCATGGATTTTCTTGAGCACGCAGAAGAACTCAGAAAAAGAATCATATATTCCCTGATTCCGATACTCGTCTTTTTCGTTCCCTGCTACATTTTCTCAAAGCAGCTCTTCGACCTGCTCATGGGACCCATAATAAGGAGCCTGCCCGAGGGAAGCTCCCTCATATTCACACGCCCAGCCGAGGGGTTTCTTACCTATCTCAAGGTATCGCTGTTTTTCTCCTTCTTCCTTTCTGTTCCGTTCATTCTCTATAACGTCTGGCATTTCGTTTCCCCCGCGCTCTACAAGAGGGAAAAAAGGGTCGTTATTCCGCTTGTCACGTTCGGAACGCTGTTTTTCATCATCGGCGCGCTTTTCTGCTACTTCATCGCCGCCCCGCAGGGGCTTCGGTTTCTGCTCGGGGAATACACTACAGAGTACGTAAAGGCGTTTCCCAGCATAAAGGAGGCGCTGTCGTTCCTTACGGCGCTTATGATAGGTTTCGGGCTCGTGTTCGAGTTTCCGCTTATAGTCTTCATCCTCTCAAGGCTCGGGCTTGTAACAGCGGGATTTCTCGCTAGGAACAGAAAATACGCGTTTTTGATAAACGCCATTCTCGCCGCTTTCATAACACCCACTACAGACGCCGTATCGATGATGTTCATGCTCGTTCCTCTTTTCATCTTCTACGAGCTTGGAATAATTATCGCAAAAGTATTCGCAAAGAAAAAACCTGAAACAGAACCGGCCGGAGAGGAATTCGGTTAAGAAAAAAGACCTGACCCTTAACCGAGAGTCCCCGCCGCAACGCGGAAAAGGAGAGAAAAATGACAAGAAAAAAACCTAAGGACCTCATGCATCCCGTCACCTACAAGCGGGAGAACGGGAAATTCGACGTCAACTGGTACCTCAAGGAAGACAGGTCGAACTGGGTGCTTCCCAAGGTGCTTCGCGAACAGGCGAAAAAACTGGGCAAAAAGCCCTTTCTTCAGTTCGGATACAAAAAGCCGCTTAGCTTCTACCAGACAAACCGTCTCGCCAACCGCGTGGCAAACGCCCTTTGCGCCCTCGGGGTGGAAAAGGCAAAGAAAGTCGCCGTCTACATGCCGAACTCCGACGACTACGTAATAACGTGGTTCGGAATCCTCAAGATGGGAGCCGTGATGGTACCCATAAACACGGCCTACAAGATGGATTTTCTTGAATACATAATCGACAGTTCGGATGCCGAGGTGCTTTTCATAGCGGAAGAGTACCTAGACCGGATGCCCCCCATAGCGAAGAACCTCTCAAAGCTTCGCCATGTCATAGTCTGGACAAGAAGCGGGAGCAAGAAGTTTAAAAGACACGGATACAGGTTCCGCAAGATGATTTCCTACTCAGAATTCATAAACTCGGGTTCGGGCAAGGAGCCGGACGTCGAGGTTACCTTCATGGATTACGCGAGGCTCATGTACACGTCGGGCACCACGGGCCGCTCAAAAGGGGTAATGAGACCCTGCGCCGCCGATTACAGCAGCGCTAGGAACTACGCCGAGATAATGGATGTCGGCTCTCAGGACGTGTGCTTCACGTGCCTTCCGCTTTTCCATTCAAACGCCATGGTGATGACCGTCTACCCGGCACTGATAAAGGGAGCAAAAGCGGTGGTCGAGGAGAGATACAGCTCAAGCCGCTTCTGGAAATGGATGGTAGACCACGGGGTGACAAAGTTCAACACCGTGGGGACCATGTCGTATTTTCTCTGGAACACCCCTCCCGTGCCGGAGGAAAAGCAGCACAAGATAAAGCTCGTTCTCGGCTCGCCCGCCCCTCACGACATGATAGAGGAGTTCATGGAGCGCTTCGGGATAAAGTTCATGGAAGGCTATGGCCTGACCGAGATAGGCCAGTGCACCTGGATGAGACCGGGAGAGCCCTTCAGGGTTGGGTCCTGCGGAAAGGAAGCCCCAAACTACGAGATAAAGATCGCCGACCCGGAAACAGACGAAGAGGTGCCTAGGGGGGACATAGGGGAGATCATAGTCCGCCCCAAGATACCGAACGTGATGCTTCACTACTATCACAAAATGCCAGAGAAGACCGTCGAGGACTTCAGGAACTTCTGGTTCCATACGGGCGACGCGGGAAGAATGGACAAAGACGGCTACATATACTTTGTCGACAGGGTGAAGGACTACATAAGGAGAAGGGGGGAGAACATAAGCTCCTTTGAGGTGGAGAAAATTGTCAACTCCCACCCTGATGTCGAGGAATCGGCAGCTATAGGCATAAAGTCAGAAGCCGGGAAATACGCAGAAGACGAGCTCATGATACTAGTGATTCCGAAGGAAGGAAAAGAGGTAGACCCCCCGGAACTGATAGACTACCTGCAGCCCAGAATGCCTTATTTCATGATTCCAAGATTCATAAGGTCTGTAGATTCCTTCCCCAAAACCGGCACGCAGAGAACTCAGAAGAACAAGCTTCGCGAACAGGGCGTTACCAAAGACACCTGGGACATGGTGGAAGCCGGCTACAAGTTAAAGAGGTAGAAAGAAAACATCTTTCAACTCGGTCTCTATCTCAACATACCGTCTAAAGATAAGTTCCAATTATTATATTGATTTATTTTTATCGTACGTGATTATCTATTATATTAAACAGCTTTTATTAATAATATAGTCACATACGATAACTTTTAATTGACTCTCTCTGTACAATATGATATTTTTTACCGTACAGGAATATTTTAGGTGATACAATGAAAAAACAAAACCCAGAATATGGCATCATCCGATCAACGGAAGAATTGGGCCGTACAGCCCGTGCCCATCGCAAGAACCGCCGCCTTACGCTAGAAACGGTTTCCGGACTAGGAAACTTGAGTCCTCGTTTTCTCTCCGAGTTCGAGCGGGGCAAGGAGACCGCCGAGATCGGCAAAGTATTAAAAGCGCTGCAAACCGTCGGACTTGAAGTCGTAATCCAGCCTCGCAGGACAACACCCTTATCCAAGATTTCGGAGAACGGAAAAGAAACCGATGAGTGACCCCGATGCGCTAAACATATGGAACAGGCGCAGGCTGGTAGGCCATCTGCGGCGAGATTCCTTCGGCCATATAAGCTTTCGTTATGATAACGACTGGCTCTCGGGCGGGGGATTCGCTATCTCGCAGACTCTTCCTCTCAGTCCCGAGGAATTTACAGCGGAAGAAGGCGTTGCCCACAGGTTCTTCGCCAACCTGCTTCCCGAAGGCGGTTTTCGGGAGCGCATCGTCCGCGACCTGAAAATATCTGACACGGACTTTAATCTGTTGCGGGCTATAGGCGGTGAGTGCGCAGGCGCTTTATCCGTTCTCCCGGAAGGGCGGCAACCCTCAGTGGAGCAAAGCTATCGCCCTATAGACGATGAAGAACTCGCCGGTCTGATAGCTCAACGCGGACAGCCGTACTCCTGGTCAGAAGAAAAAAGAGCAAGGTTCTCACTGGCCGGTGCCCAGAACAAATTCCCTATTCTCGTGCGGGAAGGAAAATATCTGCTGCCGCAGGGAGAGTCACCTTCGAGTCACATACTCAAGTTTGAGATTGAAGGATACCGTAACGTGCCCGCCTATGAGACCTTCACCACGTTACTCGCCCGTGCCGTCGGCCTGCCGGTCATCGACATCGAGTTGCGTTCCATAAACAAGATCCATTACACGATTACGCAGCGCTACGACCGCTTCCCAAGCGACGATGGAGAGGTTCTGCGAGCACACCAGGAAGATTTCTGCCAAGCGCTTGGGTACGGTCATGAAAGAAAATATCAGGAAGACGGCGGACCGTCCTTCGCACAGTGCTTCGGGATGCTACGGAATGTATCGAGTGATCCGGCCACGGATCTTCCGCACCTGCTGCGCTGGCAGATATTCAACGTGCTTGCGGGCAATTCTGACGGTCACGCCAAGAATCTATCGCTTCTGCATACGCCAGATGGAGAGATTCGGCTGGCGCCCTTTTACGATCTTGTGTGTACCCGGGCCATAGATAGAATCGATTACCACCTGGCATTGTCCGTTGGAAAAGAAAGGAATCCTAGTGCCATTCTCAAGCAACATTGGGAAGATATGGCTAGGCAGTGCGACATACGACCGCGATACCTGGTTGGTCTTGTCGAGGAGGTTGCAGCCCAGTTGTCTGAGAATCTCATTTTAACAAGAACTTTTTTTGAGGAGCAGTTCGGCGAATATCCGGCACTGCAACGCATAGAGCAAGTCGTAATCAAGCAGTGTAAAAGGACAGACAAGAATTAACCTAGGGATTTCCGTCGCTGCTATCTCATATCAATAAAAAATTGGTTAGCTTACTTTGCTATAAACAGAGTCAAAACTTTTGCCGAATCGCTAACATAAAATCAAATAGAAAAACCTAGAACTCTTCATGATCTTTCTTGATTATCAATCTACATCCCCATTAGACCCTAGAGTTGTTGAGAAAATGCAACCGTACATGACACGGTGGTTTGGCAATCCACATTCCGAACACATTTTTGGCTGGAAATCCGCCGAAGCAATTGACAAAGCGCAGGAATTAATTGCCTCAATCATAGGAGCGGAACCATCAGAAATACTTTTTACATCTGGAGCTACCGAATCAAACAATTTGGCCATTCAAGGTCTTCTGCGCAATAACAAATCTAGATCGAAACACTTAGTTATAAGTTCAATCGAGCATAAGTGCGTGTTGAACACGGCACGCGCCATGAGGAAATATGGGTGCCTAGTTGATGTGGTTCCAGTGGAGAAAAACGGGATCGTTGACATTAAAAAGATAGAATCCACTCTTACCAAGGACACCGTCATTGTTTCCGTCATGCTAGTCAATAACGAGATCGGAACCATTCAGCCGATTAGAGAAATCGGTGAACTATGCAATAAGAAAGGCATTGCGTTTCATGTAGACGCGGCACAGGCAGTAGGAAAGGTTCCAATAAATGTTAAAGAAATGAAAATTGACCTACTCAGCATATCCGGCCATAAGGTTTACGGTCCAAAGGGTATAGGAGCACTGTACGTATCTCACCACTATTCTTCAAAAATTGAACCGATTATTTTCGGAGGAGCACAGCAAAACAATTTACGTGCCGGCACAGTACCCGCATTTCTTTGCGCAGGACTAGGAGAAGCCTGCAGAATCGCTGATGAAGAAATTGAAAAAGACCGAACACACAATTTGTTGCTCCGAAACGCTTTGATAGACAAACTGCGTACTCATTTTCCAGGTTTGGTAATTAACGGAGACCTTAACCAAAGAATTCCCGGCAATCTTAACATACAACTCCCCGGCGTTGATTCAGATGCACTCGTTACCATGCTCCAAGATAAAGTTGCCTTCTCAACCGGAGCCGCCTGTAATGCCGGTATTGTCGAGCCTTCCTACGTGCTCGCTGCTTTAGGGCTTAGTATAGATGAAATAAACTGCTCTATTCGTCTCGGCTTCGGCAGGTTTACCTCGCTCGAAGAAGTTAATCGTGCCATAGACCTGATTTCTGAAAAAGCTATCCAAATTAGAAATTGCGCTATTTCCTCCAATTCTTAACAGTCTTGAGTTTCCGTTGCACAGAATGTAGGGTATAAACTGGATAATCTATCCAGTCAGGCTATTTTTGTGTACACAGGACCCCTAGCAGACGAAAAAAACAAAGGACATTTTACAGGTCACGAGACCTTTCCGCTTAGATATCTTTGGTTATGCAAGGCTTACGAAAAAGTTGCCGATCTCAGTGAAGAAAATCACAGGAAAAACCCGTTCTCCGATCCCGACGCCATAGTAAACTTCGGTGTGGGAAAAAACATGGTAAATTCAATTCGCCATTGGTCCCTCGCTTGTAAAATCATAGAACACAAGAACGGATCATTTAAGCCAACTAGTATTGGCGAATTTCTTTTTAATCCCAAAACCGGTCGCGACCCTTTTATGGAAAAAGAAGCGACTTTGTGGCTAATACATTGGATGGTAGCCGGACAATGGGGAAGGACCTCGACTTGGTACTATGCCTTCAACTATTTTTCCGAAAGGAAATTCGGGCGCGAGGACATTGTTAAATCCATACAAAATCTATGTGAAAACCGGAAGTGGAAACGTACATCCGAGACAACCATCAAAAGAGATGTCGACTGCTTCCTCAGAAGCTACGTGCATCAAGGAGATGAAAAGTTTTCTGAAGACTCGATAGAATCTGTTCTGTCAGAATTAGAACTAATCAACGCAGTAGGGTCTCATATGTTTGAGTTTAACTATGGACCGAAACCGAACCTGCCCGAAGGTGTCTTTCTCTATTCCCTGAATGAATTTTGGCAAGCTGAGATACCTAACCAGAATTTCGCTTCGGTAGAACTTCTTACCTATGCTCCTGGTTCGCCCGGACGAGTCTTCAAGCTTGATGAACAATCTCTAGTTGAACGACTTGTAAAGATAGGAGAAAGTTCAGGTGGGCGCTTTCAGTGGACCGATACTTCGGGAATAAGAAACGTAGCTAAGGCAAAAGAGAACATAGAATCAATGCGTCTCCTTGATCTTTCTTATACTGACAATTGATTTAGAGTGAAATGCTGCTTTTCGAAAAAATCAAGATAGCCAGACCCTTTCAGCAGTCTGCACGCATTGATACTGATCTAGAGACTCCTGAAGCCCTTGACGGATTCGTCTTTCACGATTCAGCCAAGTATGCACTGCAAAGAATGGCCCAGATGATTGCGGAATCCAACCGCCGGGCATTTACCTGCACGGGGCCCTATGGTGCGGGCAAATCAAGCCTAGCCTTGGTTTTATGTGCTTCTGTTACTAAAAACCCTATTAGATGCCAAGCTAAGAAATTAACAAAAGAGCTTCCCTACTTTGAGAAAGCTTTCCCGTCAGATGAATCGGGCTGGCTCGTTATTCCGTTGGTGGGGCACAGAGGTGATTTAGTAAACGATCTCAGAAAAAATCTCTTTCAGACTAGAAAACAAAACCAAACTGAGAAATCAGCAAGAGACGTAATAAAATTTCTTCGGGAAAAAGCGGAAGAGCGCCCCGGCAATGGAGTCCTGCTAGTAATAGATGAGATGGGTAAATACCTCGAAGAAGCTACCCGGCATGGAGGAGATATTCACTTTTTCCAAGAACTCGCTGAGTCAGCAAGCCGCACCAAGGGGCACCTTGTAGTATTGGGAATTCTTCATCAGTCATTTGAACAATACGCCTCCCGCCTTGGAGAAAAAGCGCGCAAGGAATGGGCTAAAGTACAGGGGCGTTATGTCGATATCCCTCTCGTTACTGCGGTTGAAGAAGTAGTTGACTTGATAGGCAAAGCAATAGATACAGATTTGAAACACCCTGAAAGTCTTTCAACAGCGAAGGTCATAGCAAACTCTATAAGAAACAGGCGGGCTGGCATTCCATCTGATTTTGCTGCTTGTCTTGATTCTTGCTGGCCCATTCATCCCGCAACGGCCGTATTGCTTGGTCCCCTGTCGCGACGGCGATTCGGACAGAATGAAAGAAGCGTATTTGGTTTTCTGGGATCAAGTGAACCAGAAGGTTTTCAAAATTTCCTAAAATCAACCGAAGTCAATGGAACTACATATGAACCGTGGCGCTTGTGGAATTATCTGAGAGTTAACCTTGAATCGGCAATTATGGAATCTACAGACAGTCACAGGTGGGCTCAGGCTCTAGAGTCAATAGCGCTTTGTGAAGCTAGGGGCGACTCACTACACGCAAAACTTGCTAAAACCATTGCGGTTGTCGAGATGTTCCGCCACGGATCCGGACTGATGCCGGAAAATGAAGTCTTAAAAGCCTGCGTTGCAGAAGCTAGAGAAAGCGATATAGAAAAAGCACTTAAGGATGTAGAAAGATGGTCAGCCGTAATATTCAGAAAACATTTTAATTCATGGGCCATATATGCGGGCAGTGATTTTGACATTGAAGGCTCGCTTCAAAAAGAACTTATCGTAAGAGAATTAGATATAGAACAACTTGGCAATCTAGTTCAAATGCGTCCCATTATAGCCAAAAAGCATTATCACGAAATCGGTACTCTCAGGTGGTTCAAAGTAGAAATCGTGTCGGCCGAAAAAGTGCACGATTTAGCAAAAAACTTCCGACCGGCCGATGGAATGGCGGGAACATTCCTTCTAGTAATTCCATCTGAAGATTATGACATGGAAAACATAAAAGCCATTTGCAGAGAAGCGTCTAAGTCGGTTGTCAGCGGTTATCCGGTTGCTGTAGGATTCAGCCCTAAATACAAAAGCATAAACGATTTAGGCAAAGAATTAAGCGCCTTGCATGATATCAAAAGAAACAATCCCGAACTTGAAGGTGATTCCGTGGCAAGGCGAGAGATCGAGGCAAGAATCACCATTGTAAAAGAACAACTGCAGACCATTCTAAAAACTTCCCTTAATCAAACTAGATGGTTCATAGAAGGACGTCTGCAGCAAAGGAAAACAACATCTTCTTTGTCCGTCTTTGCCTCAAACCTAGCATACAAAACATTTCCACATGCGCCAAAGATTCGTACGGAGTTAGTTAACCGGGAAAAACCCTCGGGAAATGGACAAGCAGCCATACGAAAACTGCTCTACAGCATGGTTAAACATCCCGATCAAGAAAATCTCGACATAAAGGGGTTCCCCTCAGAACTAGGAATATATAAAAGCATTCTTGAAGCCCTAGAACTCCACGGCAAGACAAAAAACGACGCTTATGGATTTCTTAAGCCTTTATCGCAAAATAAGGAGACCAAAGGGGTTTTTGAACTTTGGAAAGAAACCGAAAAGCTTCTTAAAGAAAACCAAATCGTTTCTGTCTCGAAAATATATAAGCACTGGACATCCCCTCCGTTTGGTATACGTCGCGGGGTACTTCCTGTTCTCACCATGGCCTTTGTAATGACAAACCGTACATCGGTCGCAGTCTATAACGAAGGCATATTCCAGACGGAAATAAACGAATTGGTAGTAGACCATCTTTTGCAAAAAAACAGCACAATTCAGCTGCGTTGGGTTGACCTAGGAGAACGTAACGAGAGGTTACTTGAGTATCTCTGGGATGTAGCCAATCAAACCAGCGACAATTCAGTTCCCAAAAAACCGCTTGAGGTTGCAAGGGCCTTAGTCCGGTTTGCATTCAAACTTCCCACATGGACAAAAAGAGCATCTTCAATTTCTGATGAAGCCCGAAAGGTACGAGGCGTGCTCTTATCAGCCAATGACCCTCTTCAGGCATTGTTTGTGGATTTGCCAATTATATTCGAGGATGCCAAGCTTCAAGGAAATCCGCTTCATGAGAAGGAGTCCTATGGGCACTTCGGCGTATTCATCAAAGACACACTGAAAGAACTCGAAGACGCATACCCGAAAATGGTAGCGAGTCTACGCAAAAACATGCTTGAAGGACTAGGGCAAAAAAAACTAAACCTAGAAAGCTTGCACAGGCGGGCGAAAATTATTCGCGGCATAACCGGAAACTTTCGTCTTGACGCATTCGTGGGAAGACTTGAAGAATTCTCCGATGCTCTAGAAGATATGGAATCAATCGCAAGCTTGGCAATCAACAAGCCAGTTCGTGATTGGTCTGATAATGACCCTAAAGCCGCCGCGCTCGAGATTGCAAACTTTACTCTTAAGTTCCGTCAGGCGGAAATGTTGGCACAGTTAAAAAAGCGAAATCCGACTTCTGAAGCCTTAGCCTTAATGCTCGGTACAGGAGAAAACGGCTATACTATGATTGAGACTTTTGATATCACCGAAGATGAAAAAAAAGAAATCTTAATGTTGGCACGAGATATAGAATCCATTCTCAATAAAAACGGTATTAACAACAAACAGAAATTAGCCGCTTTAGCGGAAACGTTAAAACATATATCAATAGAGAAATAAATATTTAGGAAAAACACACAGTGAAAGAAAAACATGTTTTAGGTTTATCTGGAGGCCGTGACAGTGCAGCACTAGCTGTATTTATGCGGCAAAATTACCCCGATCTTAATATTCACTACTTCTTTACTGATACGGGCAAAGAACTACCGGAGGTTTATGAATTTCTCGGACACATTGAAGGGTTTTTGGGGAAACCTATAGAAAGACTTAACCCAGATCGAGATTTTGATTTCTGGCTTCATCAATACGGCAACTATCTTCCCTCGGCACGCTCTCGGTGGTGTACACGCCAACTCAAGCTAAGACCATTTGAGCAATGGATTAAGAATGATCTGGAATCTGGGGTGAAAGTCTTCAGCTATATTGCCATCAGGGCCGATGAGCCGGAACGACTAGGCATGCAAACCACTCATGCTAATCTTCAGATCAAATTTCCTTTTAGAGAAAATGCAATTGACAAAGCTGGGGTGATTAACCTACTTGAATCCTCGGGTCTTGGACTTCCTAGCTATTATCGTTGGCGTTCGCGGAGTGGTTGTACATTTTGCTTCTTTCAGCAGAAAATCGAGTGGGTAAGACTAAAACATGAGCATCCGGAAGCCTTTGAAGAAGCAAAACGTTATGAAAAAACCGCTTTACAACATGGTTCACCTTTTACTTGGAGTGAGAACGAGTCTCTTACGGAACTTGAGCACCCAAAGCGAATGGAAGAAATAAAAAGAGACTATAACAAACGGGTTGAAAGAGAGAAAAGGCGCAAACAAAGAAACCCGCTCCATGAAGGCCTTGAATGTATAGAGATTGACGAAATATATGGAGTTCCAGAAGTAGCTGCGTCGTGCATTGTCTGCCACAAGTAACTACACAAGTATATTTCTTCATAATTTTTATTCTCTAAAACTAAAAGCCTAACCCATAATCCCCAATGGTATTACAAATATTATTCGCTACCAGTCTGAGTTAGAGACACCAGACTTGCTTCTTTGTATATCTTGAAAAAATCCATTAACTCAATTATGTTTTCCGAGGTTAATCCCTTTATCTATGTAATGTAGCAAATCCGAACAAATAGTTATGACTGTTTCCACAGAATTACCAGGAGTTCAACCATCTCAGATTTGTGAGAAACTAGATGATTTTCATGCTGCGCAGCTTCTACCCACCGGGGCATTCAACCTAATCAATGCAATCGACCCTGGACGCATCAATAGCTCAAAACGTGTAGAAACTCTTAGTAGAACTCTCTCTCTTGAGCTAGTCATAAATGATACTCAAAGACGAGAAATTCTATTGAATGCTGTACCACAATCCAAAATCGGTGAACTAGAGGATCGAATCGGGATAAGCATCAATCAGTTACGACAGAAAGACAAGCTAGAGCAGTCCTTACGCCGAAATCTTTTGGGATTTTTTGGATTCACAACGATTGCTAATCAAATGACTACTATTTCCGAATCAGCTAAAACCGTGTTGCCCGAAAGAGGATTATTTCCTCACCAGAAACGAGCCGCAAGCGATATTGAGCGATATCTATATTTTGAGGAAGGCCGCGCAATGCTACACCTCCCAACAGGTACTGGGAAAACACGGACGGCAATGAGTATTGTTGCTTCCCACCTTCGTACCCGTCCCAAAGGTCTGGTGCTCTGGTTAGCAGCAACTCGTGAACTTCTGGAACAAGCGGCGACAGAATTCGAATTGACTTGGAGGGCTTTGGGAGATCGGCAAGTTGATTGTTTGCGATTCTGGTCAAGTCATAACCCACAGATTGATAAAATTACAGATGGTATGGTTATTGCGGGCTTGGCTAAACTGCATTCCTATGGAAAAGAACGCAAGAAACTATGGAGTCTTGGTGATCGGACAACTATGGTAGTATTTGATGAGGCACACCAAGCGGTAGCCACAACTTACCGAGATATTATCGAGACAGTTGTTAGCCGAAACCCCAAGACACCGCTCCTTGGATTGAGTGCAACGCCTGGACGAACATGGGGAGATCCAAATATAGATACCGCTGTAGCGGAGTTGTTTTGTGGAAATAAAGTGATGATTAGTTTTAACGGATCTAACCCAATTAAACACCTTACCGATGAAGGCTACCTCGCCGAAGTTGATTTCTCTCTTCTCAATGTTGAACCAGGGCTCCAGCTCTCTACCGAAGATCTAGCGGAAATATCAAAAGCATTGGACATTTCTGACGACTTTGCCGCACGATTTGGCGAGGATGAACAACGTAATCTACGCATTATTCAATGTCTTCTGGAACTTGTAGAGACTCATTCACGGATACTCGTTTTCGCAGCCTCGGTCGATAACGCATTGCTTCTGGCAAGCGTTTGTAGAGGCATGGGACTCAAAGCAGACGCAGTTACCGCCAAAACTGATTCCTGGAAGCGGAAACATGTGATTCAAAGATTCAAGCGACCCGGTGGTCCCCACCGAATATTAATCAATTACGGTGTACTTACAACGGGCTTTGACGCACCGGCAGCAAGTGCTGCGTTGATTGCTCGTCCAACAAAATCTTTGGTGTTGTACAGCCAAATGGTAGGCCGGGTAATTAGAGGACCTAAAGCGGGGGGTACAAAACACTGTAAAGTAGTTACGGTAGTTGACACTAACTTGCCGGGTTTCGGCGATGTCGCTGAAGCCTTCATGAACTGGGAGGATGTATGGAACGTAGCATAATGGATTCTAAACTAACTCAACAAGAATTTGATTTTTCGATTGTTTCGGCGGAACTGACAATTGAAGCAATGCGCGATAGTGGTTATAAGGACACCGATCACGCACTTGCGGAACTCATCGATAATTCTGTCGAAGCTAAAGCCGATCTAGTAGAGATTATAGCTGTTGAAAAGCTATCGGACCCAGAAAAGCCCTATGCGCGACCTCAAGTAAGCGAAATCGCTGTTGCCGATAATGGTGAGGGGATGGATAGTACAACATTAAGACGCGCTTTGAAATTTGGCGATGGAACCCGCCGTCTAAATCGTCAAAAAAGGGGGATAGGTCGCTTTGGCGTGGGACTTCCACAGTCCTCGATTTCGCAGTGTCGGCGTGTGGATGTATGGACATGGCAAAACGGTGCTGACAACGCTTTCCATTGCTATCTCGACCTAGACGAAATCAAATCTACTGGACAGCAGGAAGTGCCCACATCAACCTCTTCTTCAGTTCCAGAACAGTGGAAAGAGGTTGTAGCAATAACCTCTGAAACAACCGGAACCTTAGTCGTATGGAGCAAACTTGATCGAGTTCAGTGGCGCGGTGGAGCGAAAACCATTGAGCGAACAGCAGACCTATGTGGCCGTATCTACCGTAAGTTTCTCACAGATCACGAAAGGCCGGTTACGATTAAGCTAATTCTTGCTTCTGACAAAGACCCCCACTTGGCCATTGAACAGGAAGGGAAGTGTTTTCCCAACGACCCGCTTTACCTGATGAGCCCTTCTTCAACACCTGAGCCATTCCAAGATAAATCCATGTTCCAATTATTCAACGAAAAAACATGGTCGATCAAAAATAATAACACCCAAGGGGAAGTCCATGTACGTTGTACTATGGCACGTCCAGACGCAATTAATGAGAAGAAGTCCGAGGTTCAGTGGCCGAGATCTTACTCCAAGGCCGGAGATGCACCATGGGGCAAGCATGCTGCTCGTAACAAAGGAGTATCGATTGTTCGGGCCCGGCGTGAACTTGAACTGAGTACAGCTTGGGTAAATAACTACGAACCGGAGGGACGTTGGTGGTCAGTAGAGGTGGAGTTCGATCCTATTCTTGATGAAATATTCGGAGTTGTAAATAACAAACAACACGCTCATACATTCGTTAAAGGTGCCGGATTCGATTGGAACGAGTGGTCCAATCCTGGAGAGACATTCGGCGAGTTCTCTGAACGACTTAAAGAAACATCCGACCCTATGGGCCATCTTCTTGAGATATGGATTTGGATTGATAAACAGATTGCACAGATGAGAAGAGAGCGCAGAATGATAATGCTTGGTACGGGTCCACAAACTCGACATCCACAAACTGGTGAAGAAGTGGAAGATGTTGCGACGAAAGTCATAAATGAGCAGATGCAAAAAGGTGACACTGGAGATAGCGATAAGGCCCCTGAGACAAATGAAGAAGAAAAAATTCAACAGATCGTTGAGTCAACCAAGCAAGTCAGAGTAGGCGATAAAACTGCTTACGAATGGGCAGAAGAAACTGTTCGTGGCGGTCGCCGTGTACTCATAAAAGCGGTTACCCTCGGTCATCAGGATGCCTTTTTCGATGTCGAGTCGGTCAACGATGTGCTGGAAATATGGTTGAATGACCAGCATCCGGTCCATAAACACCTTATTCAGGTATTAACCGCTGAAATTGAAGACCAATCTTCCGAAGAACTTGTTGAACGCCTCCGCAAGGCTGAGTTCACACTCAAAATGCTTTTGATCGCTTGGGCCCGTCACGAAGATAAGGTTCCATCTGAAATCAAAGAAAGACTTGAGGATATTCGAATGGATTGGGGGAGAGAAGCTCGCAAATTCTTAAAGGTAATCGAAACATGAAAACTTTGGGAGACGAACTCTCTTCGCTCCTAAATGGTGCTCAACAAAACGTGTTAATTGTAGCACCATTCATACGATCCGAGGCATTTTCTCGACTCCTTGACAGTATTCCAATCGGTACAAAAACTATAGTTGTTACACGGTGGCGCTTAGCAGACCTACTTGCGGGAACTTCAGACTTAGGGATCTACGACTTGGCTGAATCGAGATCTATACCATTGTACTTACGACATGATCTGCACGCCAAATTCTTTTCCGCAGATGATATGTGCCTCATCGGATCGGCTAACGTAACTCTCACCGCACTTGGTTGGAAAACACCTGCAAACTTAGAACTACTAACACCAGTCCCCCGAACTGTTGATCAAATCGTCAAGTTTGAGGGAACATTGCTTGCTGGAGCAGTGCGTGCTACAGAGGAACAACGCAATCGTCTTGAGGGTTTACTTGACAAACTCCGTAAACTACCTTCTATAACACCAGAAACAAACATGGGGATACTACCTCCTAATTGGGTTCCACGTGTCAGAAATCCCGAAGAACTCTATTCAATGTACTGTGGCAACGATGATATCAGTCGTTCTGCTCAACAGACGATGCGGAATGACCTTGCACAAATAGGTATCGTTTCAGGAATGGATGAGGAAGGCTTTCGAGCGTGGGTTGCTGCTACAATCACCCAAACTCCTCTTGTTAGTCGAGTAATTGAACATATTAATGAGGAAGGACAAATGACTGAAGATACGCTCAGCGATTTGCTTATCAAAATCGGTGTTAATGTTAAAGAGCACAAACCCCGCGATGTTCTTAAGATACTTGAACGTTGGTTCACGTACTTTCTTCCAACAGAATACCAAACGACACAAGACTCGATAAAACTCATTAAAGCCAAAAGGATTTAATCGGCTTCATTTACATTACATAGGCTATTCTGTCGGTGTTCCAACTAAATAGAATTGATCAAAAATGATAACTCCAAAAGGTCTTGTAGTGACAGAGCTACCAAAAGTCTTTGAGATGACAAAGGATAAAAATGCAGTACTCACCTAGAATCTCTAGTGCAAGTTTGACGAAGCCTTAAGAAACCAAAATGTTCCCTGAATGCTATTTTATAACAGTGGGCAACTTTGCCCTCTCATTTCCAATCTCTTTACGATATCTTTCCAGCAAATCTTCATCCGATATTTTTGAGACCCCAACCATATAAAGTAAGATTTCACGAAGCGTCACTCTGTGGGAATTAAGAATTCTTTTGGTATTGACATCCCACATCAACCCTTTGTATGGGACTTTGCTAAGGTCACGAGGAAGTTTCGCAGCTAACTTTATCGCATTGGAAAGAGACATGTCTTCCGTCAATCGTGCTACGATACGCACAAAAATTTCTAGCCCTATAGGTCTAAACAGCATACTTCCTCCGTGATTTCCACGATACTTCTTAACAATTTTGGTTGTACTGCTAGCACCAAAAAATTCATTTAGCTCACGTAAGCTTCTGGATAATTGAACGAAGAAATCTTTTGAAAATTCGAAATATAAATCAAGTTTCTCATCATCCGGGCGTACTCTCTGTAGACCTGTCTTTGGTTTTTTCAGTGAGGATTTAGCAACTGAGAACAATATTGTCAGTATGTCGTATAAATTTCCGATAGTTGTTAAACTTGATACATTTGTCACCGGCATATTATTGGTCGCCACAAATGCTATGCGTTTACCAGAAAATAAATCTGTCTCTTCTATAAGACGTCGAACGCAGATAGCCATAACATCATCTTCATCCAAAGCAATAATTCCACCCTTTGATACAGGTTTTGTAGTCTTATTCAGCGTTGTGAATAGGCGCCGTGTCCTTTCTAAACCTCTTTTTGTATTCTTATGCGCAACCAAGATAACTGATACCTCATCATAAGTATCTTGAATGAGGCCATCTTCGATGGCCTTTTTGATGCCCGCAAGCCGGTGTTGTCCATCTAGTGCAAAGAGTTTCTCGTCTCCGCTAAGAGTTAAGAACCCTACTGAAGCAATAGTCGATTCAGTAAGGTTCTTGAGTTCGTCATTCTCCCCTTTACTCCGAACATCGGACAATGCATGCCAATTGGGCTGACCACCATATACAGCAACAATAAGAGAATTGAAAAACCGCTCCGGTTGCATATGGAGATATTCGGCAATTAGTTTACCTCGGTACTCTTCTAACCTTCTCTGTATCATGTCCGAAAGCTTTTCGTTATTATGAATTTCCTTTGCATAATCAACTCTTAAACTCAATTCTCGCAAATCTAAAAGACAGGAATAGTACACCCAATCACCCATAATACCGCGGAGAGCAGGTAAGATAATTTTTTTTGGCTTGATTTTCCTCACTTGAACGCCCTTATCTTTCTCTTCGTATCAGCTTCCAAATCGTTTATAGAGAACGGTGGCATAAGTGCCGTATTTAACTGTTGTTCCAATTTCTTGAGATCATCAGAAGAAACATTGTCATCTACCGGAGCAAAGAAGAACCTTAGGACTTTATGCCATGTCCCAATCATTCGTGCGATCCCATCACGTTTTCTAACTTCGTGCTCATTCAGGTAGTCTTTATAGCGCTTTCTAAGTGAGCGTTTTGAATCACGACCCGCAATTCCTATATATAAAATATACCCGTGTGGCGGTAACACAGCACTCTTTTGACAAATCGCAAAAGCGTATATACCACGTTTATCATTCGGAACCTTATTCACTTCTGCAGGACCATAGCTAACAGAGTTCCAATCAAGAGTAGAAATAATGTATTTTTTATCCTTCTTTATCATTTTCGGCTGAGACAGTATAAAATCACGTTTATACTTGGCTATTTCTTTAGTAGCTTCATTGGTAAAGTCTATTAGCGAGTCGATGTTCAATTCCTTTTACCCTTCTGATTGATATTTTCTGTAAGAATTATAAGCTTTTTTCGATAGTACAAGGTAAATATACAGAGGCTTTTAATCTTCTAAATCTTACATAAATCTTGCTGTTCTAACCAAAGACACCTCCCCTGCAATCGTCTCGTAATCGCATCCGACGGCCTTGGCAAGGGCGCCCAGACGCCTACCTACAGTTTCCGGATGTGGAATCTGGTCAGGCATATGTAAAACAAGTTTTTCTCCGGTCCTCTCAAGCCTAGTGCTCTCAAGAATCCGCGCCACTCCTCCTGAAACCGTGTAGGCCAGGCGAAGCGCAAGCCCCGTAACCCTAGCTTCTTCAATATCGTCTCCGGAAAGAAAATCCGAGACTTCCCAGCGACGGACCAAGTTTCCGATCGCTGCGTGCCTTGAGGCCACCGACAGAGCTACCATCACCCTCTCCGGATGAGCAATTCCCACAAACGGCATCCGCAGTATCCTCAAAAACACCTGCTCCGCGCGGTACTCCGGATGCTCGGAAATTCCTATGTCCGAGAGATGGCATGCAGCGAGTCTCAACCTCGGGTCCCTAGAGTATTTATCAGGAATCGCCAGATCTATCCACCTGCAGAAAGCCTTGCCCTCCTCAATGGATCTTCCCATCTTAAGGGCAATCTCCTCACACATGACAACCAGAGGATCCAGAGAACGCTGCTCCGGGGAAAGATCGTCGTATATGCATCCCTCCCGAAGCCCGTACGTGCAGAACGTAAGGTTGTTAACGTCCGTTTTTTTTAAAAGACTCTTCATAAGCGTGGCGGCGTAAGGAGCAGACTCCACCCTGTTTCGCCCCAGAATCCAGAGGTCCTGAAGCGAACCTGAAGACATCTCGGCTATCTCCCGGACCATATCAACTGCCCTTGATCTGGAAAGACTGTAGCCGTGAACTATTCGAAGCGGGTAATCATCAGACTCCATGTGTTTTTTAGCCAAGGCTCTCCACGAACCCCCGACGGCGTAGAAGGTCTTCTTTTTCGCGTTCTCAAGCCAGGGAAGCTCGTCAAGGAGGGGGGCAATCAGTTTCTTGCGGGCTTTCACGGGACTCAGACCGCTTTCAAGAAGCGGTATCGTGCCAAGCGGCAATGTAGCGTGGTTTCCTATTTCCCCCTCGCAGATCTCCACCAATTCAAGGCTTCCGCCGCCTATGTCCCCCATTACGCCGTCAGCGTCAGGGATAGCGCAGAGAGTGCCAAGAGCAGAAAGCCTAGCCTCGTCCATGCCGGAGAGCACCCGAAGAGAAATCCCGCATTGCTGCTCAACGGCCTTTTTGAAATCGGGGCCATTTGCGGCGTTTCTCACCGCAGCGGTGGCAACCGCCTTTATTCCGCCGGAAACCCTCATGGACCGCGCGATATCGACAAAGCGGCTTACAGTTCGCAGGGCGAGATCCATGCTCTGCGGAGACATCCTGCCCTGAGAATCCATCCCGCGCCCCAAGCCGCAGGGAACCTTCTCATCAAGTATCGGAAGCGGGGCGCGCCTAGGGCCCTTGTAGATCACAAGACGTATGGAATTCGATCCCACGTCAATTACCGCCACGGTTCCGGCCTTGCCGAACGGCGTGGCGGGAGGAGAGATTTCTGTCATGGATTGTTCCCGGCTTGCTCAACAAGCGCAGATAGAAAAAGCAAGGATTTTTCGGTTGTCACCTCGTTTCCAGGTATTCAGATTGTCCATAGCATTAAGCAGCTTCATCCGTCCTAGACCTGTCGTAATGTCGGAAAAACTCTCTATTTGAAGCAGTCTAGCCATAACGGCTATTGCTACCCTGATACGAAAGTCTTGATCAAAGCTCGACCAAGGTGATTTTCGATGATTTTAACCGATGGTGTATTCATAAGGGTATGGATAAACGCATGATGCACGGTTAAAACAAGTTCCTGCAGCTCTTGATCGGATTCAAACTCCGAAACTTTTAATCCAAGAGCTTTGCATTCATCGATATGAATGTGCCTGGCATGGGATTTGTTGCCTGAGTAATCAGTCAGACCTTTGACAATTTTCTCGGCAATCTTCCTCCTGTCAGCAACACCCTTAAACATAACTCTTTCTAGGTAGTTTTGGGCAACTTCGCTGCTATGTTCAATTGCGTTTTTGCATTGGCTGAGAAATGTCGGATGATACTTGGAGAGAATTGGATTCCAAACATGGACTTTGCTGGGGTCTTCCTTAATCTGTGCCGCAGCAGTTCGAAATTCCTCAATTACACCATATGCGGGCACTCCCCGTAACTGTGGATCAATCGGACCCAGGTTTGAATGAGCGCCCATCAGTATCTGCTTGCTGGAACACGCAATAAGGGTACCACCCGACATGGCTATCTGTGGTACGATAACGCGAATGTCGTCATTAAACATCTGGTGAAGATAATGAATAATTGATTCCGTTGCGTGAAGCTCTCCACCCGGGGTATGCAGAATTAAGTCAAGTCCAACTGAACGGTCAAGCTCATGAACAGCCATCATAAAGCCGTTCTTATCTTCGTCGTTAATATGAATGCCTTCTATATTGGGCTTTGACAGCCAGCCCGAATAGTAGGCAACAGTATTGCGACCGGTTTTTTCAAACAGGTTTTTAAGATATTTGCGACGAACCTGATCAGGCGCTGACTGGGATATTAGTTTAGCGTCAAGATTCCTGATCTCGTTCAGTACTTCTGACCAGTTAGGCATTATTGTTCGGAAGTGGTTGGGGAAACCTTCATTGGTTGGCTGTGGGCACTACCGTGGCTGTTAATCTGCTTGAGAAATGAAGGTTGGGCCAGTGAGCGAGTCGCACTCCATTCTTCGTCGTTCGGATGGTCAAACAAATTACGATGCAGATGTTCAAACGACTGATCATCTATATCTTTCTTCTTATCCTCGGACTTAAGTTGTTTCTCGGGGTCCATGTTTTAAATCTCCTCCTGAATCACTCAAATAACTTGATAACAATTATCCTTTTTTTAATCGTGGTTTCAAATTTTGTAAAAGATTGCTTGATTTTTAATCACTACACACTGCCAGCTTTATCTCCTGAACTTAAGATAATACACGCATACTTCCGTTTTTGCCGAAGGGTGAGGCGGGGAAAAGAATCTCTGCCATGAATTATTCCTGCACAAACTCAGCCGGCATTACCGGCCTGGATTCGGCAAGCGCCTTGCCTCGTCCCGAAAGACTGGGGTTAGTCATAAAGTACTTGTGAGCCGAGAAGCTGTCCGCATCGCTTTTAAGCTTGCGGAAAGAACCGTCGGGAAGCATTTCCCAGCTGTTAGCTACATCGTTTAAGTTAGCGACCATCACCTGCTCAACGAGCTGCTTTTTCACGGTGGCGTTTTCGATCGGAACAAGCGACTCCACCCTGCGGTCAAGATTGCGGGGCATCCAGTCTGCGGACGAGATGAAGACCTTGCAGGCATTAGAGGGAAGCCCTTCCCCCGCGCCGAAGCAGATGACCCTGCTGTGCTCGAGGAAACGTCCCACGATGCTCTTCACCCTTATGTTCTCGGAGAGCCCAGGCATCCCGGGCCGCAGGCAGCATATTCCCCGAACGAAAAGCTCGACGCGCACCCCCGCGCGGCTCGCCGCGTAAAGCGCGTCTATTATCTTGCTGTCCACAAGGGAGTTCATCTTGGCCCATATAACCGCGGGACGGCCGGCCTTCGCGTGGTCTACCTCGTCCCTTATCAATTCAAGCACCTTCGGGCGCATCGTTACGGGAGAGAAGAATATCCTCTCCATCTTCTTAGGAGTGGCGTAGCCGGTCATGTAGTTAAAAAGCTTGGCGGCGTCGCGACCCAGCGCCTCGTCGGCCGTGAAGTAGCTGAGGTCAGTATATATCTTGGCGTTTACGGGGTGATAGTTGCCGGTGCCATAGTGGGTGTAGGTGCGGATGTCAGAACCCTCCCTTCTCACCACAAGAGACACCTTGGCGTGGGTCTTAAGATCGATGAATCCGTACACGACCTGAACCCCCGCGTCCTCGAGATCGTGCGCCCAGCGAATGTTGGCCTCCTCATCGAAACGGGCCTTTAGCTCCACCATGGCAGTTACGGATTTTCCGGTCTCGGCGGCCTCTATGAGCCTTTTCACTATCGGGGAGTCTTCCGAGGTGCGGTAAAGCGTCTGCTTGATCGCGACGACCGCCGGGTCCGCCGCGGCCTGCTTCAGGAACTCAACGACGACGTCGAAACTCTCGTAAGGGTGGTGAACGACGAAATCCTTCTGCTGTATGGCGGCTATTACGTCGCCCCCGAATTCCCTTACCCTCTCGGGGTAGCGGATATTCATGCGCTTGTAAAGAAGGTCGCTTCGCTCATCGATTATTATCTGTTTCACGCTTTCAAGCCCGAGCATCCCCTTGATCCTGAAAAAATGCGCGTCGTGGGCCTCAATCTTCTCCATTATGAAGTCAACTATCGCATCCGGCATATCCGCGTTGACGTCAACCCTGATCACGGAGCCTCCCCTGCGCTGCTGCTTAAGCGCCGTCTCAAACGTCTCTACCAGGTCTTCCGCGTCCTCGTCTATCTCAAGAAGGCTGTCGCGGGTGATCTGGAAGATTCCGTTGTCCTCAACCTCAAAACCCGGGAAAAGGAATTTCATGTTGTGCTCGATAACCTTCTCGATCGGAACAAACTGTACTTTTTTTCCTCCCGGAACCTCTATGAAGCGCTCCACCTGGGAAGGCAGCAGTATAAGACCCTTCATGCGCTTTCCGTCCTCGGCGCGGCTTAGCTGCACGGCGCATACAAGGCGCTCACTCTGTATGAAGGGGAACGGATGCGCCGGGTCTATGGCAAGCGGGGTAAGAACCGGGAAAAGCTTATTCGAGAACCACTCGGAGAGCCACTTCGCGCCCGAGCGGTCAAGTTTCTCGGGAGTTACGATCTTGATCCCCGCCTTCTTGCAGAGGGAAAACAGTTCCTTTTCGCACTCGTACTGGCTGTCAAGCAGGGAACGGACCTTCCCCCTTATGGCTTCGAGCTACTGGGAGGGTGTAAGGCCGTCTTTGCTGCGGTCGGTCACACCTTCCATAACCTGTCCCGCAAGACCCGCTACCCTTACCATGTAGAACTCATCGAGATTGCTTGCGGAGATGGAGAGAAAGCGCACCCTCTCAAGAAGCGGAACATTCTTGCTGGCCGCCGTCTCCAAAACCCGCAGATTGAAATCAAGCCAGGAAAGCTCCCTGTTGATATACCGCTCAGAAGGGCGAAGCGGGAACCTCTTGCTCGAAATGTCCGTTACCGAAGAAGCCACCTGCAGTCTCCTTGGACGATAAGATTCTGCGTCCTAACACCCACAACCCGTGAGTTTACATAATCACCTGCTGCGTGAAAAGCCATACTCACTGCCCCGTCTCCCAGAACGGGGTGATCCTCACGAGGCGCCTCCACTGCGGCTGCGCCGTGCGAAGGCACTTTCTAACCCTAGCCTGCGACCATTCCTGCGCAAGACGGACCATCGAGGGATCAAGTCTTCCGGGCTTGACCGCCGCAAGGATGTGCCGCGCGACTATCGCGTCGTTTGTTTTTCCGAGGCTGTCCTGGAAGCGTCCCATGAGCTTCATGAAGGGCGGAACCTCGGGACCGCTCCAGAGCGAGTTGAAAAACTGCGTTGCGTAGCGGGCCTTTTTCCCACGCTTTCTTATTTCGTGAAGATCCTCGTCAGGAAGACGCGAAAGGGGCCTCGTATCCTCGAGAAAATAGCGCCATGTTCTCCTGAGCACGCTTTTTGCAAACGGCTTCACGGGCTGGCTGAAAGTCTTTGAGCCGACCTCTTTCTCCACAGACGCGACCCATCGCTCGAACTGGAGTAGAAGACGGGCGTAGCGGCGGCTCTCAAGATAGCCGGCCGCATCCCCGACGGCGCGGCGCCGCTCTGCACGGGCAATGCGCCGAAGGCGCTCTATCGCTTCCTCCTGCCCTGGCGCCGCGGAGGCTATCCTGGGAAGGGTCTCGCTTAAAAACACCTGCCAGTCGCGGGCCGGGGCCAGGCGCTGCTGGAACCAGCGGAACTCTCCGTTAAAGGCCTTTCGCTTGTCATATGGAAGTATTCTTTTGAAGGCCCGAAGCGCCGCGCGCACGCGCCTCATAGCCACCCTTGTCTGATGAACTCCCTCCGCCCTTCCCTCTAGGGTCGGAATCTCGTTTGCGAACATGTGCTCAAGCGCGCCAGCAATGATGAAATTAAACGCCTCTCCCACGCTCATATCCTCTGTGAGCGTGACCTTCGGGGCCTTAAGCGGTCTTGGCCGAAGGGCCGGCCTTACGAGCGCGTAGCCCCTCTGCGCCTTAGTAAGGTGGGCAAGGCGTACGTCGTAAGCCTCGCAAAGTTCAAGGGCCACGTCTAACATCCGCGCCGGATCCCCCGAGAGCAGTTCGAATTCCGCTTCGCAGATAGGCTCCTCAATGCGTCCCCAGGATGTTTCGGCGTGAATCACTCCCTGATCCACTGCCAGTTCGAATTCGGCACCCTTGGTCCTGATACGAACCGCCTCGCGCTCGAAGTCCGTGATGAACACGGTGCCTAGGCGCTTTTCGTAGCGCCGACGGGAGAGAGCGCGAGCGAGCGCCGGGTCGTCCACGGCGCGAAGATTCGGGGAATCGCCATTTACCGGAACGGTCCATTCCCGGAAATTCTGAAGTCCTGCGGGGCCTTGGAACGGCACCTTTATAGTCTGCTGCTTGCCGTTGCCGTTATCGCGCACCCGAAGGACTATGTCGGATTTTCTAAGCGCATGGCGCGGGGTATCGAAGTAGGTGCTTACGAGATGGCGCTTTGTGCGACGGCCCCTGCGAAGGGGCTTAAGCCCCTTGTAACGCAGAATCCGGTTCGCCACGGCGGGCGAAAGGGACAGCTTGAATTCCGTTTCCTCGTACATGACGTAAAGATTCAACCACCCGGTTTGTCGGAAACTAGACTATTAATTTACTCGATTAAGGCCCGGTTGTCATTTCCTTCTGCTACTGGATGAAACCGAGGGAAGGTGTATAATTTAACTTCATAACCCGCAATGGCAGATTCCTTCGTTCACCTACATCTACACTCGCAGTACTCGCTTCTTGACGGCTCGATAAAGTTCGACGAGCTGATCGAGAGAGCCGAGAGCCAGGCCATGCCCGCCGTTGCCGTGACCGATCACGGAAACCTCTTCGGCGCGTACGAGTTTTTCGAAAAGGCAAAGGCCCGCGGCGTAAAGCCCATAATAGGCTGCGAACTCTACGTCACCCCGACCCTCAAGCTTGAAAAACCTTCGGACGGAAAGAACTATCATCTCACCGTGCTCTGCATGAACGAGCAGGGATACAGGAACCTCTCGAGACTTGTTACAAAAGGATACTTCGAGGGGTTCTACCGCCGTCCGCGCGTTGATCACGAGATGCTGTCTGAGCACAACGAGGGGCTCATAGTCCTCTCCGGGTGCATGAGCAGCGAGCTTTCCCAGGCCATTTTCAAAAAAGATCAGAAGGAGCAGATAAGAATCGCTTCTGTATACAAGGAGATATTCGGGGACCGCTACTATCTTGAAGTGCAGGCAATCGGCCTTCCCGAGCAACGCAGGATCAACAGTCAGCTTCGCAAAATCGCCAGTAGCATGGGCATAAAGCTCGCGGCGACCAACGACTGCCATTTTCTCACCAGGGAGGACTACAAGTCGCACGACGCACTTTTGTGCATCCAGACTGGGAGCATGGTGGCCGACCGCAAGAGAATGAGATTCCAGAGCGATGATTTCTACGTCAAGACAAGGGAGGAAATGACGCAGGAACTTGAGGGTTTCGAGGACGCCATTGAGGAGTCTGTGAAAATCTCTGAGCGCTGCGACTTCGAATTCAGAAACGAGGGATACAGGTTCCCCGAATACGTCCCTCCAGAGGGAAAGTCGCTTGACGAATTCATGCGCGAGATCTCGGGCAGGAATCTCGAGAGAATGCTCCGGGAAAACGAAATACCCGAAGAGTCCCACGAAACCTACCGCGAGCGGCTTCGCTCGGAGCTTGACACCATCTGCAAGATGGGATTTTCCGCGTACTTCCTCGTGGTCTCCGACTTCATATTCCACGCCAGAAAAAACGATATCCCGGTTGGGCCGGGGCGGGGAAGCGCCGCCGGGAGCCTGGTCGCCTACGCCCTCGGCATAACGGCCATCGACCCCATAAGGCACAACCTTATTTTCGAGAGGTTTCTTAACCCCGAGAGGGTGAGCATGCCCGACATAGACGTCGATTTCTGCGGTGAGCACCGCGACGAGGTAATAAGATACGTCACGGAGAAGTACGGGGCGGACAAGGTTGCCCAGATCGGCACCTTCGGAACCATGTCCTCGAAAGCCGTGATAAAGGACGTGGGAAGGGTGCTCGGGCTTCCCTACGCGGAAGTCGACCGGCTCTCGAAGATGATCCCCTCTTTCCGGGGAAAGGTGTTCAGCATAAAGGAAGCCGTAGGCAAGGTAAAGGAAATAAAGGAGCGGCTTTCTGAGAACAAGGAGCTTGCCGAAGCGGTGGAACTTGCGAGGTCGCTTGAGAACATGGTGCGCCATTCCTCCACCCACGCGGCAGGGGTGGTGATATCGAATGAGCCGCTTGCCGACTACATACCGCTTTACAGGGGAAGCAAAAACGAGATCGTAACCCAGTTCGACATGAACTCCATAGAGAAGCTCGGCTACGTGAAATTCGATTTCCTTGGCCTAAAGACCCTTACAATACTGGACAAGGCTGTTAAGTACGTCAGGGAAAATCAGGGAAAAGACGAAAAGGAATTCGACCTTGACAGAATCCCCCTTAACGACCCGAAGGTCTACGCCCTGCTTTGCGAAGGCGCAACCATGGGGATATTCCAGGTTGAATCCCAGGGAATGAAGGATCTTCTGGCGAAGCTGCGGCCCGCGGAGTTCGAGGACATAACGGCCGCCCTAGCGCTTTACCGCCCAGGCCCTCTTGACAGCGGCATGGCGGAGGAGTTCACCCGGAGGAAAAACGGTGGCACGGTTGATTTTCCGCATCCCGCGCTTCGGGAGATACTGGGAGGAACCTACGGCCTCTTCGTTTACCAGGAGCAGATAATGCAGACCGCGAGCGAGCTTGCGGGCTTCACCATGGGGGAGGCGGACCTCCTGCGAAGGGCAATGGGCAAGAAAAAATCAAGCGAAATGAGGGCGCAACGCAAAAGGTTCCTTACGGGAGCGGAAAAAAAGGGCCTCGAGAGCAAGCTGGCCGCGGAGCTTTTCGACACCCTCGAAAAATTCGCTGAGTATTCCTTTAACAAGAGCCACAGCGCCGCCTATGCCATGATCACCTACCAGACGGCCTACCTCAAGTCGCATTACCCGGCTGAATTCATGGCAGCCTTCATGTCCGTGGAAGCCCACAACGTGGACAAGGTGATCTCCGGCATAACCGAGTGCAGAAAACTCGGAATCGACGTTCTGCAGCCCGACATAAACCGAAGCTGCTCCGGGTTCACGGTGTCGGAAGGAAAGGTGCTGTTCGGATTCACCGCAATCAAATACGTCGGGGATGGCCTGACCGAGGAAATAGTCAGAAGCAGGGAAAAAGACGGGGTATTCGAATCCGTCTTCGACTTCTGCGCCAGGGTGGATTCGAGAAAACTAAACAAAAAGGCACTTGAAAGCCTGATAAAGGGAGGCGTTTTCGATTCCCTGGAACCAAGCAGGGCGCGGCTGTTCGCTTCCTGCGAGTCCCTGCTCGGGTACAACTCCATGAAACAGCACACGCCGGCGAACGGGCAGGGAATGCTGTTTGACCTTCCAGATTCCGTGGCCGCCCCGACTCTTGCCGAAACCGAACCCTGGGATGACCGCATCAGGCTCGAGAACGAGCTTGACGTGCTCGGGTTTTTCATATCTTCCCATCCGCTTCGAAAGCACTCCTCCGAGCTTGAAAAATACAGCCGCCTTCACGACACCGAATCCATAAAACGGGCAAGAGACGGCTCCGAAGTGAGAATCGCGGGAGTGGTGAGATCGTTCGAAACCAAAAACACCCGCAGGGGAACCGGCCTCATCGGCTACTTCACCCTGGAGGATCTGAACGGTTTCACAGAAGCAATAGTGTTCAACGACACTCTGCGCACGTCCAGTTCCCTTCTGGAACAGAAGGTGGAACCGGTGATAGTGAAGGGGAAAATCGAGGTCTCGGATGACAAGATACGTCTTCTTGCAAGCGACATCTCCTCGCTCAGGGAGACCAGGACGAATTCCGCTGTCTGCATAAGCATCGCCCGCAAATCGGCAAGCGAGCAGAACATACTCAGCCTGAGGGATATCCTCGAGAAGTTCCCGGGAGACTCGACCGTTATAATCGACATGAAGACCAACCACTCAGAGGCCGTCCTAAGGGTCGGAAACTGCAAGGTCGACTTCGGGGACGAGCTCATAGAAAACATCGAGGGACTGCTCGGGGAAGGCGCGGTGACCCTCAGGGAAAGCTCATTTGCCTAGACGCTCTATAAGCGCTTTTAGCTCCTCGGGGTCCTTCGTGATGACAAACACCTCCTGCACCGAAGTGCCGCTTCTCGCTATGAGCTTGGCCCCGCTTCGGGTGCTGTATTTGTAGCTCACAGCCAGATTCTCCCCGGTGGCGCGGCCGACCTTTATCTCCCCGGGAATGATTCCCGTTACGTGGTCAAGGTCCGAGATGTTGTTCTCGAGAAAACGCCGTAGTCCCTTTATTATCGAATGTTCGGTTTTTATCTTGTTTTTTCTATATTTCATGATTTCCCGGGGGAATATTATACTTCTTTATAGGACCAAGGGTTAGTACGTATCCGGGCGCGGGGATTTCTCGGGCTGCCCGGTCCTCCGTCGGCATAATCCGCAACGAAGCGCAGGGGGCGTCGTGAGATGGGAAAAATAACAGACCTTCGTTTTGAGAATTCCTACGCGGAGCTGCCACACGAGTTCTACCAGAAAAAAGATCCTGTTCCGTTCAAGAGCCCCCATATGGTGGCGTTTAACGAAACCCTGGCGGCGGAACTCGGCATAGACCCGGGCGAGAAACAAAACCCCCTTCTTGCCGAGTACCTCTGCGGGAAAAGGCCTCTTGCGGGCGCAGACCCCTTGGCTATGTACTACGCCGGCTGGCAGTTCGGGGTCTACAATCCGCACCTTGGAGACGGGAGAGCACTTCTGCTCGGGCAGATAATCGACGAGCGGAACCGCAGATGGGATCTTCACCTCAAGGGATGCGGGACCACCAGATTCTCAAGAGGCTTTGACGGAAGGGCTACGCTCAAGTCCTCCATAAGGGAGTATCTCGGAAGCGAGGCTCTCCACCATCTGGGAATTCCATCCACGAGGGCTCTCTGCATAGTGGGAGGCATGGAGAAAATCGAGAGGGAAACCCGGGAACCCGCCGCCATGATGCTCCGGGTCGCGGAGACCCACGTGCGCTTCGGTTCGTTCGAAGGTTTTTACTACCGAGGTGAAGAGGAAAGTATCCAGACGCTTGCCGATTACGTAATCGCCTGCCACTACCCCGAGATTCCGAGCGGGGCAAAGGAGGGCTACGGGCTTTTTCTGCTCGCGACGGCAGAAAAAACGGCATTCACCGTCGCCAAGTGGCAGGCTTTCGGATTTACCCACGGAGTAATGAATACCGACAACATGTCCGTAACGGGTCTCACTCTCGATTACGGACCGTACGGATTTCTGGAGACGTTCGACAGGGATTACGTCTCTAATCACTCGGATCACTTCGGCAGGTACAGCTACGGAAACCAGTCCGCAATCGCGCGTTGGAACCTCGGGAAATTCGCAAGATGCCTGGAAAGCCTAGTGGACAAAAAACAGGCCGTCCGCGCAATTGAGGTTTACAACAAGACCTTTTCTGAGACTTACAGACAACTCATGCTGCGCAAGTTCGGCTTTGAAAAGGAAAAAAGAGAATCCCTTCGGTTTGTTGAAAAAACCCTCGGGATGCTGGCCGAATCCGGGACGGACTATCATATCTTTCTCAGAAGCCTCTCCGACGTAAGCCGCGACGGCTCTTTTGAAGGAAATCCCTGGCTTGCGGAACTCTGCGCGGCTTCGGGACAATGGCGGCAGTGGATCTCAGAGTACGCCGGGGAGCTTAGGGAGAATTCGCTTCCCGACCGCGAAAGAAAGAAGCTCATGGATTCCGTCAACCCCAGGTACGTTTTGAGAAACCACATAATGGAGACCGCAATAAAGGAGGCTCTTGAGCGGGAGGACTACTCGGAGATAGAAAAAGTAAGAAAAATATTCGAGAATCCCTTCTCGGAGCAGCCGGAGCATGAAAGCTACGCGGGCGCCTCTCCCGAGTGGGCCAAGAGCCTCGTCGTGAGCTGTTTTTCCTAGTCGGCAAAAAAGCTTGCGAGAATTTTTTTCACGCCGGAACCGAAAAAATCGACCGTAGCCACCGCCCTATCTCCTTTTCCGTCAATCCGTTTAACGACCCCGGGACCGAAAACGTGATGGGTGACCCTCTGTCCGGGTCTTAAGTTCAGGCCGACATCTTCTAGTTCGTATGTCTTTTCTTCCGAAGGCAAATCGGAATCTCGGCCAGAGAGTTTTTTCTTGCGGGATTCGCAGACGACATGCTCGGGCGAGAGATCATCCAGGAAAGCAGACCTTCGGGTGTGGTATGTCCCGCCCGAAGCAGTTCTCAAGGAAGCGTAACTCAGGTAGAGCAGCCGCTTGGCGCGGGTAACCGCGACATAGAAAAGCCTTCTCTCCTCCTCCAGACCCCCAAGGGTCTCCGCAGATCTTCTGTGCGGAAGAAGGTCCTCGTTTACCCCGACCACGAACACCGCCGGAAACTCAAGCCCCTTGGCCGCGTGAATCGTCATGAGGGAGACCTTTTCCTCTCCGGAATCTCCCCTGTCCTCATCGGTCGCGAGCAGGACGAGGTCAAGGAAATCAGAAAGAGTGATGTCGTCCCATTCCTCGGCCGCGTTTAAAAGCTCCCTTACGTTCTCCGCCCTCTGATGATCATCCCCCAGGTAATCCAGATAGGCCGTACTTTGAAGAAGATTCTTGATCACCTGTGCTACCGGCCGACTCTCCGCCGCCGAACCAAGTCCCTTTATGATTTCAAGAAAACGTGATAGGGCACCTAGAGCCTGCGCAGGCAGGAGATCATGTTCTTGGCAGTATTCGGACGCTTCAAAAAGAGCGAATCCGCCGGCTTGGGATGCTTCACGAAGCTTCCGAAGCGTGACTCCCCCTATCTTTCTCGGCGGGACATTCACTATTCTAAGGAAGCTGACGTCGTCCCTCGGATTCTGAACCAGCCGCAGGTAGGCAATCACATCCTTTATCTCCGCCCTCTGGTAAAACCCTACTCCCGACACTATCCTGTAGGGGACTTTGGCGACCCTAAGTCCCTCCTCGATTACCCTTGACTGGAAGTTGGCCCTGTAGAAAATCGCCACGTCGCTCCACTTGAAATCTCCGGATTCGGCCAGATCCGAAATCCGCTCCGCAACAAAACGGGCCTCGTCGGCATTGTCTAAGGCCTTGAACACCAGCGCTCTTTCTCCCTCGGGATTCTCGGTCCAGAGGGTTTTTTCCTTTCTGCCCGGGTTTTTCCTTATAACCGAGTTCGCAATGCCGAGTATGTTAAGTGTCGAACGATAGTTGCGCTCAAGCTTAACGACCCTTGCTCCCGGAAAGTCCTTCTCGAAGTTCAGAATGTTATTTATGTCGGCCCCCCTCCACCCATAAATCGACTGACTGTCATCGCCCACGACGAAGAGGTTGCGATGGCGCTGCGAGAGGGTCTTTGCGAAGCGGTACTGGGAAACGTTTGTGTCCTGATACTCGTCTACTAGCACTTGAGAGAATCTGTCCTGGTAACGGACGCAAACCCCCTGGTTTTCAGAAAGAAGCCTGTTTGCAAGAAGAAGCAGGTCGTTAAACGTCATAGCATTTCGCTTCACGAGCTCTTTTTTGTAGAAATCATAAAGCTCACTAAGTCTGCGACCATAAAAATCGTCCCTGAAGGACGCCCCCTCCCTGTTCTCAGCGGCGTCAAATTCGGAGAGCACTCCCTTAGGCGAAAAAAGGCTCTCCCCGTAGTCAAGCTCTTTCAGGCAGCTCTTTAAGAGGCCAAGCTGATCGTCCTGGTCGTAGACAACGAAATCCTTCGTGTGGCCCTCAAGAAAATCCGCCTCTATTTTAAGAATCCGAAGGCAGATCGAGTGGAAGGTACCGATCCATATGCCGCTTGCCAGCTCGCCCGCCAAATCCCTCGCTCTTTTTTTCATCTCCGCCGCCGCCTTGTTGGTGAAGGTCACGGCCAGAATGTTTCCCGGAGGAACGGAAAGGTCGTTTATCAGGTAGGCGATCCGGTGGGCTATTACCCTGGTTTTTCCCGATCCCGGGCCCGCAAGCACAAGCAGCGGACCCTCTCCGTGGGTTACGGCCTCAAGCTGGGAAGGGTTAAGTCCTTTGAGGGAATTGCCTGACATGGTAACGTGAATCGAAATTTCTGGCTGGGGCGGGAGGACTTGAACCCCCACTACCGGGACCAAAACCCGGTGTCCTGCCGTTAGACGACGCCCCAGTTGAAAAAGACTTTTATATTACCATATCCGAAGGACTGTTAAAGAATAACCACTGGAGAAACGGGAAACGCACAATATCGGCCAGACAAACGCAACGCGGGTCAGGCGCGGGGGCGCAGTTTACGGGGCGGGCGCAATCGGACCGCGGACCGGTCAGTTCACTCGGCTGCCCGGCATCCGTGCCGGAGAAAGACAAGGAAAAAAACGGCGGTGCTTGCCAGAAGCAGCCCCAACAGAGCGCCTTGAACCGTATTCGCGGTATCGGAAAGAGCGCAGCCGCCGTCGTCTTCTTCGGATTCCCCAAGATAAAGTCCCGAACCGAAAATATAGACCGGGGCGGAAGGGTCATCCTTGTCGGGCGAAACAACTTTTGTGTAGCCGAGCTTAGGGGAACTGCCTCCAGGGCCGCCGCTTTGCTCTCCGTCGCCCACAACGGCGGGATTCTCCCAGTTGTACCGGACGAAGTCAACTTCAGGCGTCTTGGCCGCGGCAATGAGTTCGCGGATATTCTCTCCGACATCTGGATCATCCCAGAGGTTTGTCTGCTCAATGTTTCTGTTCGCCCCGTTGAAGATCACGTTGCCGTTTTCATCCATTATGTAGATGTAGGTGGAAACGTGCCTCCAGGGTCCGCCGTCAAGCCTGAAAAGCGTGCGAAGCCTCACGGCGTCAATTTCAGGGCTGGCAAGAGCCGCGGTAAAAAAGACGATGGCCTCTTCAACAAACTCCCTGAGCTCCCGCTCGTTCTCCTCATCACTCTCTTCGCCCCCTATCTCCCTAGCCTCTTTAGTGGGGTGAACGCTGTTGGGAAGGGAGCCGGCCAGCTCCTCGTAGGATTTTTTCTGATCGACGACATCAGGTTCGTAAGCGAAACCTCCGACAAGAACAAAACCCTGTTGCTCGGGTGAGAGGGAATTGCTGAACGGAATAGCGGGAGCGGTAAAAGGAAAGGCAAAGGCTTGGGGGGGGGGATCATCTGCATTATCTCCAACATAATCTATACTTGCCCCATCTTTCCCGACGCTGAGAAATATCTGTCCTACATTAATCCCCTTACGATCTTTGAGCTGTGACCAGTCCTGATCCTCAAGTTCTCTGTTTTTAGCGTGAACGTAGACGCCTCCTCCGCTTGCGGCTGTTCCGCTTCCCCCATCTCTTCCGCTTGTAACTCCGCTGCCGTCAACTCCCTTGCCCGTAAGAAGGATCAGGTACATGCTGCCGTCATTCCAGTCTCCCTCCTTATTCCTGAATTCATTCAGTATCTCAAGAGTCTCGGAAAAGGTTTCGGCCTCCTGCAGGTGAGCGACCGCGTGCATCACGAACTCCTCAAGGGTCACCTTCCTCTCTCTATCCACATCGGAAACCGTATTAGTCAGTTCGGTTTGTTTACCGTTCAATACGTGCGGTACGCCTTCATGGGCGGCGGCCGGAAGCGTGCGGAGGGCGCCCAGAAACCCCAGAACGCAGCACAAAAAAATCAGAAATCCTATGTTCTTCATCGCAACTCCTCTAAAAGGCCGCGAAGTTTCAGACGCGGCAAAAAAGAAACTTTTGGGGATCAGTTGGTGCCGCCGCTTACGGTGCACTTGACGCCCGCGTACTCCCAGGATGAGCAGTCGTGCCGTCCCCGCCCCGCGTGACCACACTCAAGCAGCGTGCTTTCAGTGCCCGCGCAATCCACCTCGTCAAGCAGGAAAAGAAGCGGGGGATACCCAAGCCATATCATTTGGTCAATCGCCTCATCGCTCCCTGCGTAACCCAGCTGGCGGCACGCGACATCGGCGTCTGTTTTGTCCCAGGAATCATCGCATACACCCTTCCATCGCTTGTCCACCCCGCTAAATATCTGCAGCAGACCCTCCCCCTCACCGGATGGAGATAGCGTACCATCGTCATTTAGGGTAGAAAAAGGTATCAACCGAAGACTTCCGTCAGGCTTGTTCGTATAGATCGGTCCCACTTCGAAGCTTTCCACCACTTCTGAGTTGCCTGCATTATCGGTGAAGCTGATTCTGACCTTGATCCAGTTTTCCTCATCAGCTTCCTGCAAGGTATAGGTGGAGGCTGTCGCGCCCGAAATTTCCGTTTCATTCCAGACAATGTCAGACCTTATCCACTGATAGGAAAACGCGCTTGCGTCCGTAGGCTTCCCGTCCGCGTCAGTGATTTTTGAATGGTCCGCAGTCAGAAGCACTCCGGTCTTGGGCTCGGTGCCCCTGACCGCTATCTGGCCTACGGCATCATTGTTCGCGGTTGCTGCCTCGCAGGTAACGCCGAAAGCCTCCCCGTAGGAACAGTTGTTATGCCCGCGCGGCCAATGCTTGCACCTGTCTTCACCGAGAATCCTGTCCTCAGAACCCGAGCATTCAAGCTCGTCAAGCAGATAGTACTCCTGCGGGTCCAAGTCTCCTCCTTCTTTTTTCGGCAACGCAAGACCTACTCTAGGCTCACCTCCGGAGAAACCCAGCTGGCGACAGGCGACTTCGGCCTCCTGTCTGCCGATCACACGGTAACTGTCTCCAGACCCCAGAGTCCCGAGTCCGTCATCGCATATGCCCTTCCATTCTTCACCGTCCCTGGCCCCGGCATCGAATATTTCAAGCCTGCCCGTAGGAGCGGTAGCCGTACTGAGATCCACCACGGATCCCGTATCCGTATCCACGAGCCTCAGATCCCCGTCGGCATATGTTTCCTGCGTTCTTACATCCGTGGGACCGCCCATGAGCAAAAGCCCCAGCGCGAACCCGGCAACCATAATCGATACGCGTTGCAGATTCATGGTTCCGGCATCTCTTTTTCCGCCAACCGCCTCCGGTTTTTTCCAAAAGCTGCTTTTCAGTGTTCCGAACCGTTTCACTTGAACCTCCGTTGAATCTCCGTATATACACCTGTTTCTGAGATATCGTTATTATATAATAGTTTCGACCCGGCGTCTCTGTCAAGCAAAACAATGCCCGCGCAGACAGCAAATAAGCTGACCGCTTTTTGGCAAACGGAATTGTCCGGTTTCCCAACGGCGGGGATTCAGTTGCCGCTGGTGGCGCATTTGACGCCCGCGTACTCCCATGAGGTACAGTCGTGCACTCCCCGTCCCGCGTGTTCACACTCAAGCAGCGTGTTTTCAGTGCCGCCGCAATTCACCTCGTCAAGCATAAAAAGAAGCGGGGGATACCCGAACCATATTATCCCGGTAAGCGCCTCCGCGCTTCCTGCGTAACCCAGTTGGCGACACGCGACATCGGCGTCTTTTCTGTCCCAACTGTCATCGCATACGCCCCTCCATCGCTTGGACGTATCATCAAATATCTGGAGCAAACCCTCATCGCCGGCGCTGGTGTCGGTGAGAGAAACTAGCCGAAGGCCTCCGTCAGACTTGTTTGTATAGACCGGCCCCACTTCAAAGCTCTCAACCACTTCTGAGTTGCCGGCGTTATCGGTGAAGCTGATTCTGACCTTGATCCATTTTTCATCATCAGCTTCCTGCAAGGTATAGGTTGGCGCGGTCGCGCCCGGAATCTCCGTATCGTAAAACCAGAAAAAATCAGTCCTTATCCACTGATAGGAAAACGCGTTTGCGTCAATCCGATGTCTCTGTCAAGCGAAACAGAACGCCTCGCGGAGAACTGGAAACAGAGGCCAGTCCGCTCATCCCCGCGGGCGGGCTTGTCCGGTTCAGTCCGCAAGAAAATGCCAGCCGCTTATCCCGCTCGCCAGAAAAACGTCAAACTCAGAAGATGTTCCCAGGTACTCGTGGATTTCCTCCGCTTCCTGCCGGCGGGGGAAAACGGAAAAAACCGATGACCCGCTTCCCGAGACAAGCACGAAGCGCGCCCCAAGCGATCGAAAAATCTCCTTTAGGGAGAGAATCTCGGGGAATACCGCAAACACCGCGGCCTCAAGGCCGTTCTCTAGGGGAAAATCCACTCCGCGGAACCGCTCTGCAAGAGAAACGGGGTCGACTTTCTCGGGCGGGGGCTCCGGGCGCTCCCAGTTTTCGTAGACTTCCCGGGTCGAGAGGCTTTTTCCGGGAAAAAGGATAACATAGTGAAAAAGGGGGAAATCAGAAAGCATTTCCACCCTCTCCCCCACTCCCTCGATAAACGAAGAGGTGGATCTTACAAAGAACGGTACATCGGCCCCGAGGGACGCGGCCATCCGGAGCAGGTCCCGGTCGGTGAATTTCCCGAGAACCCTGTTGAGACCCACAAGGACCGCAGCGGCGTTTGAGCTTCCTCCGCCGAGGCCGGCGCCGATGGGGATATTCTTTTTTATTCCTATGGAAACCTTTTTCCGAACTCCGGCTTCCCCGAGATAAAGATGACAGGCGGCCACGGCAAGATTGTCGTTTCCGGATGGCATTTCTCTTCCCGAGCACGAAAGACTTGACCCCTCGCCCGGCTCCACCGAAAGGCTTATCTCGTCAAAGAGACTTACGGGCTGCGCTATGGACTGAAGTTCATGGTAGCCGTCGGGGCGTTTTCCAAGAACTCTGAGAAACAGGTTCACCTTGGCGGGGGAAAGAAGCTTGACAGAACTCATTTTCGCGCCACGTCCGGCTCGAAATTCATCGTAAGCCTCACGCTTCTGAGCGGAAGCACCAGTTTTTTTAGCTTGTCAGTTTTTTCATCGAAGCTGAGAATAAGCCTGAACACGATGTATTTCCCCTCAGGGGTCCTCTCCCGAAGCCTGTACTTGTAGACGATAACCCTGCCGCCTTCCTCGTTTAGATTCGCGTACGGGCGGCCGAGAATCTCTATCACTTCTGAGGAATTAGGGATTTCCTTGGATTCAAGGGACCTCACGGCCGCGGTGCTTGTCTTATCAAGCTTTTTCACCTCGGCGGCGCCCACCGAGCCCATCACCTTCCCGAGAACTTCCTTGGTTATATACTTGGTGAAGCGCTCGGGAAAGATAATCTCGCAGAGCTTTCCCTGACAAAGCTTCATTCCCATGGCCAGATCGAAATTCCCGCTTTCGCTCTTCCTGCCCGGGTACTTCTTCACCAAGTGATAGGTCCAAAGCTCGGTGTCTGCGGCAATGCGGGTTTCTACGGGCGGCGAGTAGACCATGAGCCACTCGATGTCTCCTGCGAGCAGTACGGGGTTTTTGAAGGTAAGGCTTAGACCGTCGTGGTCACTCACGTTGAAATTCTCGCTGAAATCCCCGAGCTGGCCTTTTACATCGAGGAACCTGAAGAGCCGGCATCCCCCCACTCCCAGACACAAAACAACCAGAAAAGATATGAAAACTTTTCTTTGCGAAGGCGGCTTTCCCATCGGCAATTCGGCATTTTCCTCCAGATATATTATTATACCGTACAGACAACCGGGATTTATCTCTAAACAACTTCAGATGTTCGCAAGACTCCTAATTCTGTTCACCATGGTTCCGCTCATTGAGCTCGCCCTGCTCATAAAGCTCGGGAACATAATAGGACTCTGGCCGACCATATTCACAGTCATAGCGACGGGGGTGCTGGGAGCGGCGCTTGCCAGAAGCCAGGGAACACAGGTTATAAGCGCGATAAGAGCGGAGGTCACCGAGGGCAGGCCGCCCACCGAAAGCCTCATAAACGGTCTTCTCGTGCTCGTGGGAGGGGTTGTGCTTCTCACACCCGGGCTGCTTACCGATCTTCTTGGCTTCTCCCTTCTTATTCCCTTTACCAGGGACTGGTTCAAGAAAAAACTTCGAAGCAGGCTTAAGAAATACGCGGATAGAAACTCGGCTTCCGCAACCATAATAATACGCTGAAGGTCCGAAACGGCGCCGGCTCACGGCTGAAACGGCTCATGGCTTATCTTGTGTATTATCGGCATGGAGAAACTCACCGACTCCATGAGCTTCTGGCCGTACTCAATCACCCACTGCTCGGGAGCCAGAGAGTAGAAGTCCGCAAGCGTCATCCACTCCCCTCCCCTCATTATCTCCCCGTAGTCCACGCTTACCAGAAAAGCGGTCATGTCTCCGCCGTCCATGGCGTTGAGCACCGAGCACTCCACATAGGAATGTATTCCCTTTAAGACGGGACAGCCGTTTCTGCCCTCGAAATGGTCTAGGCCGATAAACTTTTTTTTGTCCCTGCCCGAATAAAAGCCGAAGTTCCGGACAAGAGCGATCTGATCCCTTTTGAGAAGATGAACCACGAGATTTTTACTTTCCATTATGAACCCGTGGGTGTGATTTCTCTTCCATATCCCCATAAGAAGCCTGGGCACGGTGTGAACTATGGAGGAGGTGACAAGCGTCGTCGCTACCTGGCCGTTTATCTCATCCTCCCGCCTGCTGGTTATGATCACCACAGGGCAGTTATGCCAGAAAACCCCGCAAACTGAAGGCCCGTCATTCACTGAAAAACTCCTTTTTTTATCCCCGGCAGAAAATGCCGCGGGAAAATTGAAAAAACATCCCCCGTGTGCTATAGTAACCCTGTCTTCTAAGTTTACCCGCTACAACGCGGCAACGCCTTTTAAACGGACTGAAATCCTAACTATGAGAAAAATAATTCCGGCGGTCGCTTTTCTTTTTCTGGTCGTTGGTGTCCTGCACATCTCGGGGTGCTCGAAGAGAGTTCCCACCACTCCTCCCTCGGCTGAAGAGACGGGTACTCAGGACAGGGTCATGGCGGTATCGGAGATGCTTGAGGAAGCCCGAGCGGAGGGTGCCGAAGACACCTGGGAGTATGAAGAGGCACAAAAGCTTTTCGAGATGGCCCAAGAGCTTATAAGCGAAGGGGAGCTTGAGGAAGCCGAGAAGATCCTCTCTCAAGCGGAACTGAAGGCCACGCAGGCAATCGGCGCCGCCAGGGAAGGCGCCTTCATGGAGGGCTTTGACGAAGAGGCCCAAGAAATACGGAAATCCCTGCTCAGCGACGCCTTCTCCAAGGAAAACCTGATAAACCTTCCCACCTCGGACGTGTTCTTCGAATTCGACAGCGCGGAGATATCGAAAGAGGCAATGGAGGCAATTGACGGCAACATAAGCATCTTCGAAAGAAACAAAGACAAAATCAAATTCATTCTCCTCTTCGGTTTCTGCGACATCCGCGGGACCGAGGAATACAACCTCTCCCTTGGAAAGAAAAGAGCAGATGAGATCAAAAAATACATGATCGGAAAGGGTGTGTCTCCCGACATGCTGCACTCCATCAGCAAGGGAGAAACGGAAATATGGCAAGAGGGAACATCGGATGAGGCGTACAGCCGTAACAGGCGAGGACACTTCATGGCCCTCTCTGACAATAATTCCCCAGAAAACTAATGAGAAAAAAATATCTGGCCGTCGCCGCAGTATTGTTTTCTTCCGTGTTCATGTACGGTTGCGTAGCATCGGAAGGAGACCTGGATTTTCTTTACTCGAGGCAAAGGGAAGCTGAAACGAACATCAAGAAGATGCAGAAGGATATCGACTGGCTGAAGGCAGAAGTTAAAAAAGAAGACAATATCCTTAATCTTAACGAAAAGATTTTCGAATTCGAAAACAAGCTTCTGGAACTCGAGCAGATAATAGGCAAAATGCATGCTCAGAGCGAAGAACGGTTCAAAAAAATAGAAACCGGGCTGTCGGCAGAGGCAGAGGCCAAATCTCAGGCCCCGGTTCCGCAACCGCAGTCACCTTCCGCCGCGCCTTCTGAGCAAGCTTCTGAAAGTCCGGGCGTGGAACCCGCAACTGAGCTATCCCCCGCGGAAAAAGACCCCAAGGAGAACTACGAACTGGGCCTAAAAAAGTTTGCCGACGGTAACTATGAGGCCGCAAGGGCGTTGCTTCGAGAGTACCTTGCCGCCGCCCCCAGAAGCGATGAGGCTGCAGATGCGATGTTCCTCATCGCGGATTCCTACTTCAAGGAAAAATTCTACGAGGAGGCCATCCTCGAATACCAGAACATAATCGAAACCTGGCCCGCCAGCCCCAAAATCCCGCTTTGCCAACTCAATCAGGGAATCGCACTCTTGAAAATAGGGAAACCGAACGAGGCGAGTCTCTTTTTCGAATCCCTGATCGAGGCATACCCGGACTCACCCGAAGCCGCAACGGCGAAAGAACACCTTAAGACCTTGTCTACGCCGGGAGAATAAAAGCTCCGGCCGTGGTCGACACCGAACCGTTTTTATGAAAACCATCAACTCAGAGAAGCTTTTTCGCAGGGCAAGAAACGTGCTTGTGGGCGGGGTAAACAGTCCCGTGAGATCTTTTGCGGCCGTGGGAGGTTCGCCGCTCTTTGTATCAAGGGCCGAAGGTTCCTACGTATATGACGCCGACGGGAACAGGTTCATCGACTACGTGGCCTCATGGGGTCCGCTGATCCTGGGACACTCGCATCCCTCGGTGGTAAAGGCCGTCGGGGAAAGGCTTCCCCTAGGAACGAGCTTCGGTGCCCCTTGCGAACTGGAAACAGATCTTGCCACGCTGATAACAAGACACTTCCCCTCGATTGAGAAAGTTCGCCTTACCAATTCCGGAACCGAGGCCACCATGAGCGCCATAAGGCTTGCAAGAGCGGTCACCGGAAGGGAATACATAATCAAGTTCGAGGGATGCTACCACGGACACTCGGATTTTCTGCTCGTGAAATCCGGTTCGGGAGCCACGACTTTCGGGAATCCGAGCAGTGCCGGGGTCCCGAAATCGTTTGTGAACAGAACGCTGCTTGCTCGGTATAACAACATAGATTCCGTCAAAAGGCTTTTCGAGAAGTACCCCAAAAAGATTGCCGGAGTGATAATCGAACCCGTGGCGGGAAACATGGGAGTGGTAACTCCCGAGAAAAGCTTCCTCAGGAAATTGCGCTCTACATGCAAAAAACACGGAGCGGTTCTCATCTTCGACGAGGTCATAACGGGGTTTCGTCTCGCAAGAGGAGGCGCACAGGAACTGTTCGGCGTAGTCCCGGACATAACCTGTCTCGGGAAAATAATAGGAGGAGGGCTTCCGGTAGGAGCGTACGGGGCCAGCGCAGAAATAATGCAAATGGTTTCCCCTGAAGGTCCCATGTACCATGCGGGCACCCTCTCGGGAAATCCGCTCGCCATGGCGGCGGGAATTGCGACAGTAAAAGAACTTAACCCAAGAACCTACAGGCGCCTTGAGAGCCTGACCGCCTCCCTGGTATCTGGAATAAGGGAAATAATAGCAGAGCTTGGCATTGACGCCACCGTAAACTCTGTCGGCTCCATGTTCACCGTGTTTTTCACCGACCAGAGAGTAACGGACTACGCCGGAGCACTCGGATGCGATACCGCGAAATACGCGAGATTCTTCAGAAATCTTCTTGAAAACGGAGTCATGTTCCCGCCCTCTCAGTTCGAAAGCGTATTCCTTTCGACCGCGCACACGAAAAAGCAGGTAGACCAGACCCTTCAGGCAGTCTACTCGTCACTTCGGGAGATTCCCCAGGGAGAGTGAAATCAGAAATCCTAACTGGCTTTTTTTCGTTGTAATCGGAATTGAGTTCGCTTTTTCCGTCATAGCGGGGCTCTTCCTCGGCGACTACATCGACGGAAAACTTGACACCGCTTTCCCTTTCTTTACCCTGCTAGGTCTTGTGTGCGGAGTGATAGCGGGACTGACCCTGCTTTTACGGACACTCAAACTGAGGCAGGAAAGAAAAGACGGAAACGATGAAAAACCTTGATTTCGGCGTTGAGAAACTGTCCCTGGCCGTAACGGCGCTTCTTTTCGTCGTGAATATCGCCATCGGAGAAAGGGAAATGGCGGTGGCCATAGCGGTTGCGGGGGTCCTTTTTCTGCTCGATTACGTAGCCATAAGATTCGTCGTAAAGGCGCTTGCGGAAAAAAGATATTCACTTGCGTTTTCCATGTTCATACTAGTCATGAAAATGCTCGCGCTGCTTGCGATAATAACGGTTTTACTCGTATTTGCAAAACTGAATATTTATGGTTTAATGATAGGCTTAACTTCCGTGGTGATAGTAATAATAGGTAAAGGTTTGAAGGGTTAGACATGGAACATTTCAGCTGGTTTTCCCTCGCCGGTCTCATAGAATACGACCATATTCTGGGCGGAGTGCTGGTACTCCTGTTCATACTGTTTGTCGGCCTGAGGGTAACAAAGCATTATTCTAGGGAAGAGTCCGTAATCCCCGAAGAGAAGCCGTCGATGAACATTTTCTTCGAACTCGTGGGGCTTGAGTTTCTTTTCAACACGATCGAAAACGTTTTCGGATCCCGTGAAAAGGCGAAGAAGTACTTCCCGCTTCTAGCCGGGTCGTTTTTCTTCATACTGTTTGCGAACCTGCTGGGAATGATCCCGGGTTTTCTTCCGCCGACCGGAAATCTGAACACCACCGTAGCGTGCTCGCTTCTCATATTCGTCATGTACAACTACTACGGAATAAGGGAGCACGGGCTCGGTTACATCAAGCATTTTCTGGGCCCGGTAATTTTCCTCGCGCCACTTATGCTGATCATCGAGGTTATAAGCCATCTGGTAAGGCCTCTGTCACTATCCCTCAGGCTTTTCATGAACATAACAGGCGACCACATGGTGCTCGGAGTGTTTACCAACCTCACGCATATACTGATTCCCATGGCTTTCGTGGGACTAGGTATTTTCGTATCTTTTTTGCAGGCTTTTATATTCACTATACTTTCGACCATATATATCGCGCTTGCCGAAGCGCATGAACACTGACATAAATTCAGGAGGTAAGAAATGAAAAGGTTGTTTTCTTTTATAGGTCTTGCGGCACTGGCTTCGTTCGGTGCTTTCGTTCCCGACGCGTTCGCCGCGACTGAGGGGGGCTTAGGAGAACTGGCGAAGATGGGGCTTGGAATCGGCGCCGGAGTAGGCATAGGTATAGCCGCAGGCGTTGCGGGAGTAGGTCAGGGACTCGCCACGGCTTCTGCTGTTGACGGCATAGCCAGAAATCCCGGAGCTTCCGCGAAGATCCAGACGCCCATGATTATCGGTCTCGCCCTGATCGAGTCTCTGGTAATCTACGCCCTGCTGATAGCGTTTCTGCTTCAGGGAAAAATCTGACGCACATAAGATAAAGACGGGGAATACCACAGCAAAAAGGTTATTCCCCGTCTTATTATTACCTGCTGTTTTTTCACGGCCCGCTACGCAAAAAGGACCCGTTATTTGCGGGTCTTGCCTTTTTTGTACCAGCGGTGCCTCCTGTGCAGACCACCCGCAAGATATAGTATAGCTTGCGAAAAAGCTTTCCAACTCCAATCATAAGTCTATCAATACAACTATAACTTCTCTTTTTAATTTATTGTCTTATATTATAGACAAATAAGCATTAATTGGTAATAATATAAGACAATGAAATCGCAAGCACCAGAAACACTTCCCCGGGCAGCGCGACAAGCTTTAGTGAAACTCGGCGCAGATATAGTCGTTGCGCGCAAGAAACGCCGCATTTCGACGGTCTCAATGGCGGAACGTGCCTTCATCAGCCGCTCCACGCTTTACAAGGTTGAAAAAGGTGATCCCACGGTCTCAATGGGCATCTATGCGACGGTTTTGGCTATCCTTGGTCTTGCCGGAGGTCTGGCTGAAGTCGCCGACCGCATCAATGACCCTCTGGGTCTCGATCTTGACGAGGACCACCTGCCCAAGAAAATCATGCCTGTTCGCAGAGTAAGCAGAAGGATTCGCTGATGAGTGAGACGATCGAAGTCCATATTGATACGCCCGACGGCACCAGCATTGTAGGACGCCTTCGCTATATCAACAGGCGTCACAGCCAAAGTTCGGCGTTCGAATACGCAGACGAATGGCTCCGTGGAACAAACGCTTTTGCGATTGATCCTGAGAACCTGCCGCTCCGGGAAGGAGCGTTTTACACTTCTTCAGATAAATCTGCGCTGCCGGGAGCGCTCCGTGACGCGGCACCCGATCGGTGGGGCAGGCAACTTATCAGACGCGCCCTCGGTAAAGCTGGGGAAAGGCGAACCCTTTCAGAAATCGATTACCTGCTAGGGGTCACGGATCATACGCGTATCGGCGCGCTGCGCTTCAGACGCGAGGGAGAAGACTCTTTTGATCATCATATCGCCAATTTTCGTGTACCTCCCCTGATCCAGTTGCCGGCACTTATCAACGCGGCTGATGCGGTGCATACCAATACTGAAACGGCAGAAGATCTTAAATTGCTTTTGAATGAAGGCTCCCCGCTCGGCGGCGCCCGCCCCAAATCCGCGGTAGAGGACAAAGACGGTTCTCTGGCAATCGCCAAGTTTCCAAAACCCGATGACGACAGGAGCATACCGCATGGAGAGGTGCTGGCGATGACTTTGGCACGCCAAGTGGGGCTAACCGTGGCAGACGCCAGGCTGCTGGATGTTGTCGGCCGGCCAGTGGCACTGATTCGACGCTTTGACCGAGTGAGAAACCAACGTATCCCGTTTCTCTCGGCCATGAGCCTTCTAGGGCTGAACGACGGAGACGAAGGAACTTACACCGACATCGCGGAGATCATACGCATGTATTCGAGTTCGCCGACGCAAGACCTGAACGAACTCTGGAAAAGGGTTGTTTTCAATGTTCTTATTGGCAACCTCGATGATCACCTGCGCAACCACGGATTCCTTTACGACCGCAACAGCAGATGGCGTCTCTCGCCCGCCTACGACCTGAATCCCGTACCACTTGCGGAAAAAGCCCGGGAACTTACAACCTGGATCTCGGAACAAGGGCCTGAAGCCGATCTCGATCTGGCACGAGAGGCAGCACCGTTTTTCGGTCTGAAAAAAAAACAGGCCGAGGCAATAATTGATGAAATATCGGCTGCTCTGAAAAGCTGGCAAAGCACAGCACGTCGGTTAGGTATGAACTCCAGGGATATGGATATCTACGCCACGGCAATCCGAAGCAGTTAAAACATTAACAAGCGAATCATGCGGCTTCATGCAGGATAGACAGGAAAAATTATCCGGATTGTAAGCGAAACTTGAACCGTAACCGCCAGCCGCGGCTATTTTGGGTAATTCTTCAGTACAAAATCTAGAGCTTCCTCTTTCGAGACAAGCCTGTTTTCAAGCTGGAGTTCTTCCACCTTTCCCAGTATTTCCGAAAAAACGGGACCGGGAGAATATCCGAGACCTATAAGATCCTGTCCGCTGAGAAGCGGCGGGGGTTTTATTTCCTCCCTTCCATACTCTTCCATCTTTTCCCTGATGAAATCGTAAGCGTCGGTTTGTCCGTGACTTGCCATGCAGTCAGCAAGATGCATCTGCATGTGCTCCTCAAAATACGGAAGGGAAAGAAACCTTTTAAGAGTGCTTTCTCTCATGTTGAAAACATCCTTGAACTTAAGATGCTCAAGGATAAGCTCGGAAATTCTCTTTATCTGCTTTTTGGAGAATCTTAGCCTCCTGCAGATGCCTTCAGACATCCTGGCCCCTACCCTGTCGTGTCCGTTGAACCTTATCCTGTCAGACTCGCTGTAAGTAGGCGGCTTGCCAACGTCATGGAGAAGCGCGGCGACGGCAAGCTCCTCCGAGTAGAGACCGTCGGTGTTGCCGTAGAGCATGTCCATTATAAGGCAGGTATGCTCAAACACGTCTCCCTCGGGATGGAACTGAGGGGGCTGGCGAACTCCGTGCATACATTCGACTTCCGGGAGAAAATGTTCAAGAAGACCGCTGGAGCTAAGAAGCCTGAGTCCGTTCCCCGGATTCCGGCGGGTGAGTATCTTGACGAGTTCTTCACGTATTCTCTCCCCGCTCACAACGGATATCGCGGCGGCCTTGTCGCGTATAGCGGAAAGGGCTTCTCCGTCAAGCTCAAAATCAAGACATGAAGCGAACCGCACCGCTCTAATCATTCTAAGCCTGTCCTCACCGAACCTTTCCTCGGGATCTCCTATGGTCCTGACAAGCCTCCGCTCAAGGTCCCCGATACCACCCACGTAATCGTAGAGCTCCCCAGAAACTGGATCGTAGAGCATCCCGTTTATCGTAAAATCCCTTCTGCGGACGTCTTCTTGCGCACTTTTCGTGTAATCGACGTGTTCCGGGTGCCTTCCGTCACCGTAACTCGATTCCTTCCTGAAGGTGGCAACCTCGAACTTCATGTCTCCTTTTATCACCAGCACCACGCCGAAGCTCTTCCCCACCGCCACGGTCTTTGAAAACGCCTGCTGCACCTGCTCCGGAGTCGCGCTTGTCGCTATATCAATCTCGTCGCACTCAACGCCGAGCAGGGCGTCGCGCACGCAGCCGCCCACGAAGAAAGCCTCGTATCCTCTCTCCCCGAGAGTCTTTACGATTTCAAGCGCCCCCGCGAAATTTTTCTTCTCGAAATCAAGTTCCCTTTTCATAAATTCGCCACCATGGCCTGCAAAACGGTTAAATTATAGTTTTTAATTCTACCCGAATCACAATCCGCAAAGGCGGTCCGGACAAGAATGAACGAAAGGAACTTCCGCAATTTTCTCGTACGAAGGACAAAGGAAAACGGCTCAAGATTGCTGTTTCAGAAAAAAGACGGATGGAGCTGGAAACAGATCACCTGGCCCGATCTTGTCACCGAGGTTGAAAGCATAGCCTGCTTTCTTCTGAATTCGGGCTTCTCAACGGGGAGCAGAATCGTTGTTCTCTCGCCCAATACACTGGCGTGTCTTTTTTTCGAACTGGCGGTATTCGCGCTGGGAGGAATCTGTCTTCCCGCGAGGAACATGAAGGAAGCAAGGGAAATCCTTGTGAACTCATCCGGAAACTGCTTTTTTCTTTGCGCAAGCGCGGCTGAGGCGCGAGAACTCGTCGAGACCTCGGCGCTCGGAGAAAAAATAGAAAAGGTTTTTCTAAGCGCAAACGAAAAGATTCCCGTGGAGGGAAAGACAGTCAGCTACTCGAACGTTGTAAAATTCGGCTTTCTCGGCAGGAAAAAGCTCAAGGACGAAATAAGCGCGATTGGAAGCTCGGTAAAAGAAGACTCCCCAGCCGTAATATTTGACGCGGGGGCAGCGGCGGCCGAGAGTAAAACCTTTTCCCATGGAGACATACTCGATCTCCTGCGCCTCTCAGAACAGGAATTGGGAGAAATCTCAGTCGAAGATCAGACATTCTCCTACCTTCCCGGCTACGGTTCTTTTTCCAAATTCGCCAACTTGCTTAACCTGCAGACCTCAGCCAGGGGAGCCATTGCGGAAGGCACCGAAGACTTTTTCCTCGATGTTCCCGAGATAATGCCGGTTATGCTTCTTCTTCCGGGTGCCGAGATCGAAAATGTCGTTAACAGTCTCCAGGGCGAAAACGGTTCGGGAGGAAATCTCAGAAGCGATCTCGGAGGAAGAATAAGGCTTCTGCTTACAGATGCCCTGCCGCCAGAGAGAACAAGGGACCTGCTGCTTGCGCAGAACATATCCGTCGTCAAGCTTAACAGTCTTTCGGTCGTTCCCTGAAGATCAGACCTGCGGTTCGTTCTCCGTTCCCTCAACGCTGCAAAACGCCCTGCCCTTGCTCAGCCTTAAAACCAGTTTTTCCTTGAGTTCAAGCGTCCGGGAATCCTGCACTATCTCTCCGCTTTCTTCTTTTGAGACTATGGCGTACCCCCTCTCAAGAACGCTGAAAGGGTTCAGGGAGGTAAGTTTCCCGGAGTAATTTTCGATGCGTCGTTCAAGGTTCTCGATCCGCGAGGTCATATGATGCCTGAAACCAGCTGCGAGCCTGTCAAGCTGCATGGAGAACATATCGACACGGTTCGTGAGGGAACGGCTTAACCTAAGGCGAAGTTGTGCCAGGTTTTCGAGGATTTCTCCTTTTTCCCTTACGGCAAATTCCGCGGCTACTGAAGGGGTAGCTGCTCTCACATCGGATACCAGGTCAGCTATAGTCATGTCCACCTCGTGACCCACGGCAGAGATCACTGGAAAGGGGGAAGAAGCAATTTTTCTCGCAATCCCCTCGTCGTTAAAGGCCCTGAGATCCTCTTTCGATCCCCCTCCCCTAGTTACAACTATAAGATCGAGGTCATCCATGCCGTAGAGCCTATCAAGAGCTCTTGTTATCTCGGCCGGGGCGCTATCTCCCTGAACGCTTGCGGGGGAAATAACAACCTCAACATTAGGAAACCTCCTGTATACGACTTTGAGAAAGTCCCTCACGGCAGCTCCCGAAGGAGAGGTAACTACCCCTATTCTGCGGGAGAGAAAAGGAAGGGGGCGTTTTTTCGAGTCGTCAAAAAGTCCTTCTTCGAAAAGCTTCTGCTTGAGTTTTTCAAGCGCGAGCGCGTCGGCACCCACTCCCTTCGGCTCCATCGCGCTTACGTACAACTGGTACTTGCCGTCTTTCTCATAAACTCCAACGCGCGCGGCGCAGATGACGTCCATCCCGTTCTCCGGTACAAACTTTATCTGCTGGTTACTACCTCTGAAGCAGACTGCGGAGATCTGGCTCTGCTTGTCCTTCAGGGAGAAATACCAGTGGCCACTTGCGTAATGCCCCTTGAAACCGGAAATCTCCCCTGCGACCCATACCGTCTCCCCGCCGAACTCAAGTTCAATCGCATCCTTTATCGAGGAATTGAGTTCCGATACGCTGTAGATTTTCCTGTCCATTCTTAAACGTAAATTAATCGGTCGGGCAGACGTTGGCAAGACACGAAACGGAAAACAGTTAAAAGATGAGGGAAAAGTCACTCAAACAGATGCGGAGACTGAGTTTTCACCTTTTCAAGGATTTCGTCTGAAACCTTGAGATTCCCAAGGTCCTTGAGATGAAACAACTGGGATGCACGCAATTTCCTCACGCCGGTAAGATTGGCATCCCTGAGAATCGCCCCGTCGAAATTCGCAAGCTTGAGGTTAGCTCCGGCGAAATCGGCACCCGTAAGGTCAGCGCCCAGCATGTGGGCCCCTTCAAGGTTGGCGCCCCTGAATACCGCGCCCCGAAGATCGCAACCCTCAAGGTTCACTCCGCGCATGTTCGCCTCGGAAAAATCCACGCCTACCAAGCTGCACCCCTTGCAGAAAGCAAGCTTGAGAGCTGACTTCGCAAACACGGCACCGTCAAGGTTAATCCCGTTAAGATTCGCCCAGCCAAGATCCGGGATAACATCGGGCTCCTCCACCCGCCACCGGTTCCACGCGGCCGTACCCTCTTGTACCTTCGAGACGTGCTCAGAATCAGCCACAGCATCTCACCGCCAGTGATAATCCGAAAACCTTAAACGCGGACAAAAGTATGTAAATCGCAACCGCTATAAGTACCAGGCTTCGAATAAGTCCCCTGATCCCACCTTTCACCCTGCGTCGCATCCTCTCTCCGCAGGAAAGGCATATATCCGTTTTCGCCGTGGTCTCGTAACCGCACTCTTCACATCTTCTTACAGGCTGAAGCGACATCAGACTACCCCTTTTTCTTTCTTAGCTAACCCTTTTCAAAGCGGAACGAACAAAGACCGGGTGCACTTTGTCAGTTTCCTGGGCAAGCTGCTCAATGACGTTCTTTATGTCCCATTGCGCCCCCTCCGACATCCGCAGGTTCGTCAGGTGGTACAGCTCCCAGAGGTCGAAGCTGCCGCAGACTCTCCTGTTGTGGGCGTTTGTGACAACGTAGCTTGCCACGTCGCGAAAACCGGCGTCAACGAGTTCCCCGTAGAACCGCTCGCTTCGCCCGACGGCTTCGAGCAGAAGCTCCTCCGTCCCCGATTCCGTAACATGCGGTGGAACCGTCACGCCTTCCCCCACGGAAGGCTCCTTTATGGTCCAGCTGACTTTCCTGTGCCTGAGCAGCTGATGCCACGCTGCCTCGCTCAGGACGAACTCAGCGTTGTAGTTAATAGATTTGAATATGCCCACTGGGTTGTCGTGCTTTCCGAGTTCCTGGACGGCCATCAGAAAAATCTTCCTGAGCTCCGGGGTGCTTTCGGAAAGGTGCCTTTCTATATCTCCGACTGAAAGCCCCGAGAATTCGAAAAGAAGCCCTCTTGCGATCTCCCTTAAAGCCTCGGCCTGGGGATTTTCCTTTCCCCGCCCCGTGTAGTCAAAAAGAGTAACCGAGGATCCGTTACCGGGTGCGCTTTTTCCAGCGTCGCCGAGACTACGCGAGAACTCCTCGAGTGCCTCTCGCGTTCTGACCATGTAGGGGTTCTCATTGGCGTACTTAACAAGCGTCGGAACCGAGAACCTGACCTCGCTTTTTATCTCTTCGGCCCTATTTCTTGCCTCAAGGTAGCGGCTTGAAAGAAGAGCGGAGATGGTCTGCTCCATGGCTCTTGCGTTTGCCGTCATGCCGAGATTCGTAAGCGTTGAGAGATTAAGGGCGTACCTTGCGTCCTCAAACGCTATTTTCTCAAGCGCCCTGAAATGGGCTCTTTCCTCCTTGTCTTCGGGAACGGGAAACTTTTTTTTCAGAAAATCAAAGAGCTCGGTGTTGAGTCTCGAGTAAACCTCGTACTGAAAATCGCAAAGCTCCTCGAACTCTTTTTTAAGGGCTGGGCGCGAGTCAAGCTCTTGGGGGATATAGTTATCGCCTTTGCGGGGTCTCTGGTATCTCTGCGAGTATTCGGTAAACGAGAGGAATTCGTTTGCGCATTCAAGCAGGGAAGAGAAAAGTCTTGAAACCCTCTCAACGCCTATGTGCACGGTCGCGTGCTCGGCAACAGAAGCGTGACCGTAGTTAAGAACCCACTTCTCGTGGAACTTCTCCGCCCTGTCCCTCCCCATCTCCTGCTCCCTTATCACGGTGTCTATGTTTTCCCTGAAACTTTTGGGGCTTCTGCTTACGTAGGCGAAGATGACGGCAACGACTTCCTCGGGAATGTTGCTTATGGTGTAGATATCCCTGTCGAGATTCGAAACGTAACGTTCCATCTCCCGGGCGATGTCTTCATCATCTATTTTTATCTCGGTGGACAAGACTGCTCTCCCGCTCCCCTCCTATGGCTCCCGGGGTTCAGGAGACCGTATGGGTTTCCTTGAGTTTATCAACTATGTAAGGCATGACTCGGCTCGGGCTTCCGTATATGACGGCACTTACGTAGTCGTCGGCCGGGGTTTCCCTCTCGCCGATAATAACCACCTTGTTCCCCTTGTTCATGACCTGGAAGGGAAAAGAAGCCACGGGCTCGATCTCCAGATTCGCCCCGACGACTATGAAAAGATCGCAGTGCTGAAGCCTCATCCAGGACTCCCTTATCTCCCAGTGAGGAAGCGGCTGTCCCGGGAAGGACAGCGGAGGTTTCATCTGATCGCTCCGGCATTCCTTGCATTTCGGAATGCCGGTCTTGCTGTCCTCAAGGCCAAGCAGTATTCCATCAGTGCGGTAATCGTTTCCGCATTCATGGCAGTGGATCCAGTTTATCGTCGAGTATATCTCTATTATTTTTTCGCTGCCGGTTTTGTTGTGCAGGCCGTCGGCCGCTTGGGTAAGAACGCAGTCAACGTTGCAGAGAAACTCCATCTCGTAAATGGCTTCGTGGGCGGGAGAGGGCCTGGCTTCCGAGATTCTGGGATAAAAATCCTTTATCTTTTCCCAGTACTCTCTCCTTACCTCCGGGCGATTCTTGAATTTCCCTATGTCAGGATTGAAGCTCAGATCCGAAACGTCAGGCAGTCCGACTTCAAGAGAAAGTTCAACTCCCGTTAGAAAAACTACCTGAGAGGCTTCCCGGATCCACTTGACCGTTGCCGAGAGCGCATCCTGTTCCTGCTCGCTCATTTCAAGTTTTGATTATAACCGCTTGCGTTAACTGTCCGCAAATTGATCGCAACCCGCTCGATACCGGGCGAATTCAGGATGCTAAAAGCTCTTCTCATCCCGTCAAAACCCGGCGGAAAAACCTCTCCACAACACAATTAAATCGATTGCAGTTCTGCGGGCGGGTAAAATATCGTGTCGTGGGTACAAAACCTAAGGAAATAAACGAATTTACCGAAAAAGCTCTTCAGATCGTCTGGGACAACGGTGAAGAAAGCATATTCTTTTACGACGAGCTCAGAGAGATCTGTCCCTGCGCCACCTGCAGGAGGCTCAGGAAAAAGAGCAGAACCGGAAAACTTCCGTTTAAAAAACGGATACCCCTCGGAAAAAGCAGCATGATGCCGGAGAGGATAGAGTACGTAGGGAATTACGCCATAAGGTTCATAGGCGAGAACTGGTGTGAAACCGGATTCTATACCTTCGATTTTTTAAGGAAAAACAGCGTTTCGGGCGAATAAGGTTCCCCCGGCGGAAAATCACGCCCGTCGTGCGCTTATGGAAAGCCACTTCCTGGTAACAAAGTGGTCCCCGTCCTCATTCACTTCCCCGTGGAGAAGAATTGCCGGCTCAACGGCGTTTTTCATAGCATCGGAAACGGCCTCATCCGGATAGCCGTGAAGGGCGCCGGCGGCATATTGCTGGAAAGAACTTATGTACTCCCATGCTTCTTTCGTAAGATCGGCGGCGAATTCCTGAGCGTCAACAAGGTCAAATCCCACCTTGCCCACGAGTTCTTCATAGTAGGAGCGGGGGTGAAACTTCGCGGCTTCGGCTTTCCCCTCGATCTCTACTCTTTTCACTCCTTGTTTTCTCAGGAACTGGACGGCGTTTCTCACCTGGGTTCTGTAGAAAGGTATGGTTTCCTCGGGTCTTGCCCCTTCGTAAAAAGAGGTATTGAAAAAAAACCAGCCCCCGGGCTTAAGCGCTTTCTTGATCGCTTTGAGGCTCTTAAGTTGTTCCTCTTCGTCGAGATAATGTATGCCGTTGCCCCATATGGCCACATCAAGACTTTTCGGAGGCAGATCAAGTTCCTGTATTGAGGAATTGATAAGAGTCAGCTTGTCAATCTCTTTCTCAAGCCTGCGCTTGGTAAGTTTAAGAGCACCTGCCGACTGATCAAGGCAGAACACCGCCGACTCTTTCAGATTTGCGGGAAGCATTTCGAAAAAAAGCTGTGCCATGGTGCCCGCGCCTGTAGCGATGTCAAGGAACCTGTCGAGACTCTCCACCCCTCTTTCAACCATTATCTGAATCCAGCTTCTGGTCATATCGCCGTTTACCTTCCTGTACTCCTTGGTATCGGCAAAAGGCTCGTAATTGTAATCTTCTATATGCTCTTCCATCATCTCTCTCCTCGGCTCTTGACCCGTCCGCACGACTTACTCTTTATACCCTGAATTCTAACATAATAACAACAAGAAAATTAAAAAAAATAAAAACCCGACCGGGAAAGTTTTAAAACGACGGAAGAGGTCAGACTCCCCTTTTTTCTCCCCAGAATATTTTGTGAAGCTGCGGAAGCACTCTTACGTTCTCCATGCCGTCGCGCAGGACTCTCTCGGCTATCCAGTCCGCTTTTGTACCGTAAACGGGCTGGAATATGATTGAAGCGCTGATATGATGCTCGGCTACAATACTCCTCGCGTACTCGTAGTCAGCATTATCGGCTATTACGAACTTAAGCTGGTCCTTCTCCCCCAAGGCGTCGTAGAGGGAGAAATCCATCCTGGAGTCCATGCCCGAACCGGGACACTTGCAGTCCATGCTCACGACCGAATTGGGATGGGAGAAAATCCCAGGAGGTTTCTTGTGTCCGCTTGTTTCAAGCACTACCACAAAATCCCTCTCGAGCAGAAATTCCGTTACCTCCTCCACGGCATCCCGCTGAATAAGCGGCTCCCCGCCAGTTATGCAGACGCGGGAGCATCCGTATTCAAGAACCTTGCTCAGGACCTCGCTTGTTTCCATCTCCCGGAAGTCATTCCCCTCCACGGCGTACATGGTGTCGCACCAACTGCATCTGAGATCACAGGCAAAAAGCCTGAGAAAGACCGTCGGCAGCCCAATATGGATTCCTTCACCCTGTATTGAAAAGAAAATTTCACTTACCTTCATCGCAGTTACGCCTCATATTCCGTCGGATCATCCACATCCGCTTCGATAAAGGCCCTTTTTCTCTCCCTGCACGAACTGCAGGTGCCGCAGTGCATACGGGAACCCACGTAGCACGACCACGTATCTTCGAAAGGAACCCCGAGACGCGCACCGAGTCTGACTATCCCCGACTTGTCCATATCTATAAACGGGGCAATTATGGTGAGGCGTTCGTTGTCAGTCGCGAGTCTCTCCGCTTTCTCGAAAGCCGAAACGAACTCCGCTCGGCAGTCGGGATACACACCCCTGTCGGAATGATGCGCGCCGTAGAACACAGTGTCGCAGCCGATACCCTGTGAATAGGCAACCGAAAGGGAGAGAAAGATGGCGTTTCGGTTCGGAACGACTGTTGCCGATAGGGTCTCGTAATTGCGCGCCGTCGCGGAAACCCTGGGAATCTCGACGTCCCGGTCGGTAAGCGCAGAGGCGCCGAAAAGAGTCCTTACGGAAGAAAGGTCAATTATGTTGGGAGAAAGCCCCAGATGCCGGCATACATTTTCTGAGGAACGGACCTCTCTTTCGTGTTTCTGTCCGTAGATAAAGGTAAGAGGAAAGACTTCGTACCCTTCCCGAACCGCCTTATAGCAGAGAGTAGAACTGTCCACGCCTCCAGAGACCATGACAACCGCTTTTCCAGACATTCCCTTAATATTAAAGTCGAAAAAAACAAATAACAATTTCTCCGACCGGACCCGTTCCGAACAACGGGTAGAGAAAACGGTAAATTAAATGGTTTCAGCATGTTGGCAGAAATAAATCGAAATTATATACTTATTCACCCGAGAACTAGGAGAGCAAAGGCGCTTTCATGAGCAAAACAGAAAAAGAACATGAGCAGGTCCTTCTTTTCGATGATTTTCCAAGCATCTCTAAAGAAAGCTGGAAAAAAGAAACCGAAAAAAGAGTTTCCTATAAAGATCTCATATGGCATACCGAAGACGGCATAGAGGTTGAACCCTTCTACACCGAAGAAGAAGCCAGGGACCTTTTCTTGGGGGAAACCCCGCTTCCGGGAGAATTTCCGTTTGTCCGGGGAACCAGCGAAAAAGATAACAGCTGGCTCCTTACAGAAGAGATAAGGCTCACCACGCCGAAAGAGACTGGAGCCGCGGCGCTTGCGGCAATAGAGGGCGGAGCGGATTCTCTCACCTTCATCCCGCAGGCGGAAATGAAACGCAAAACCATCGAGACTCTCCTAAAAGACATAGACCCCCTGCGCATCGGCATAAACTTCGCCTTGAGAGAGGATCCGGAAAAGATCTGCACCCTTTTCATTTCCTCCTGCGCCAGGAAAGAAATCGACACGCAGGAACTCAGCGGAGCCATGTTCTTCGACCCTCTATCGCATCTGCTTGGATACGAATCCTCTGCAACGCCGCTTGATGAGGCTGTGGATAAAATCGCAAAAGCTATCGGATATCTCTCAGACGCCGCGCCCGGCTACGCGGCGTTTTCGGTGAAAAGCTCGACATTTAAAGACTCAGGCGCAACTATAAGCCAGGAACTCGCCTTCACCATCGCCGCGGCCGTCGAGTATCTGGTCATGCTCCGCCAAAAAGGCGTTGATTCAGACAGCGCCTGCCGCCACCTTGTTTTTTCCTTCTCCACGGGCTCGAGCTACTTTGCGGAAATCGCCAAGCTTCGCGCCGCAAGGGCGCTCTGGGCAAACGTCGCCCAGCAGTTTTGCCCCGCCTCCGCCAAATCCACGAAAATGAGGATCCATTGCCACACCACGGGCTTCAACAAAACCATTTACGACCCGCACACAAACATATTGCGGACAGCGCTTGAAGCCATGGCGTCTGTAATCGGGGGGACGGATTCCCTGACCGTTCAGCCGTTTGATGCCCACTACAGAGAACCCGACGGGTTATCAAGGAGAGTGGCGAGGAACATTCAGCTTCTGGCAAGAAACGAATCCCACCTCGACGCGGTGACTGACCCCGGAGGCGGCTCCTACCACATAGAGAAACTGACACAGTCCATTTCGCAGAAATCCCTCGAGCTGTTCCAAGAAATAGAAAAAAAAGGCGGCTACTTTGAGTGCCTTAAAAGCGGCTTCATACAGAACGCGGTCGAGGACAGCAGAAAAAAAGCCCTGAGCGACATCTCCCGGAGGAAAAAAACGCTTGTCGGAACAAACGAGTTTCCCAACCTGCTGGAAAAAATGGCGGGAGATATCCGGAAAACCCTGCCCGCGGAAAAAGAGAAAAACGGTTCGGCTCCGACGGTAGCGCTTCTTACGGAATCAAGGGCAGCTCAAGTTTTTGAGAAAATAAGGCTTCTAAGCGAAGAATACGCGGAGAGAACAGGCGAGGCGCCAAAAGTTTTCCTGCTTCACCTGAGCGATTCGCCGCAGACAGTCGCAAGATCGGTTTTTTCGATGAATTTCTTCGGGTGCGGGGGTTTCTCAATAGTAGACGGAGCGGACAATCCGGGCATTGACGAGGGAATTGCGGCAGCCTTGCGCGAGAATCCGCTTGCGGTAGCGATTTGCGGTTCCGACAAAGATTACGAGCAGTTTGCAGAGGAGACCGCAATGAAACTCAGGGACAAGGGAGCGGAAATAAAAATTGTCGTTCCGGGCGGCGGACAAGGCGAATGGGAAAGGCTCGCCGAGGCAGGTGTGGATGATTTTATCAATGCGGATTCGGATGTCCGCGACACGCTTGAAAGATACCAGGAGCTGCTTTTCTCAGACGAGGCAGGACCATGAGACCTGATTTTTCGAAAATAAACCTCGGCTTCGGTTCAAACGGCGGCAGCAACGCACGTGCAAGCGGAAATATCGTAAGGGAATCACCGGAGAAAATAGACATAAAGGAGTTTTATGTCCCAAACGACCTCAGTGATTCCGAACACCTGGGATTTGTCTCCGGAATTCCGCCCTACCTCCGCGGACCCTACCCGACCATGTACATCACGAGACCCTGGACCATCAGACAGTACGCGGGATTCTCCACCGCGGAGGAATCAAACGCTTTCTACAGAAGAAATCTGGCCGCGGGGCAGAAAGGGCTTTCAATAGCCTTTGATCTTCCCACTCACAGGGGATACGACTCAGACCATCCCAGAGTTTCGGGAGACGTTGGAAAGGCAGGCGTAGCAATAGATTCGGTACTCGACATGGAGATTCTTCTCGATCGAATACCCCTTGATCAGATCTCGGTTTCCATGACCATGAACGGCGCGGTTCTGCCGATCATGGCTTTCTACATAGTCGTTGCGGAGCGGCAGGGAGTGGGACCGGAAAAACTCAGCGGAACGATCCAAAACGACATACTAAAGGAGTTCATGGTAAGGAACACCTACATTTACCCGCCTGAATTCTCGATGAAGATAGTCTCGGACATTTTCGAATATACATCGAAAAACATGCCGAAGTTCAATTCGATAAGCGTAAGCGGCTACCACATGGAAGAAGCAGGTGCCACGTCGGACATAGAGCTTGCCTACACGCTCGCCGACGGCCTTGAGTATTTAAGGGCGGGAGTCGAGGCGGGACTCAACATTGACGATTTCGCTCCCAGAATTTCCTTCTTCTGGGGAATAGGCATGGACCATTTCATGGAAATCGCAAAAATGAGGGCGGCGAGGATGCTCTGGGCCAAGATCGTCAAGACCTTTGAGCCCAAAAAACCGGCTTCGCTCATGCTCAGAACCCACTGCCAGACTTCGGGATGGAGCCTCACGGAGCAGGATCCGTTTAACAACGTGACGAGGACATGCGTTGAAGCCCTAAGCGCGGTGCTCGGCGGCACCCAGTCACTCCACACAAACGCCCTGGATGAAGCAATCGCCCTTCCCACCGACTTTTCCGCCAGGATAGCGAGAAACACCCAGCTTTATCTTCAGAAAGAAACGGATGTATGCAGGTTGATCGATCCCTGGGCGGGGTCCTACTATGTCGAGTACCTTACCCATAATCTGGCGAGAAGGGCCTGGGAACTCATAATGGAAATAGAAGAGCTGGGAGGAATGTCCAAAGCCATAGAGACCGGTTTGCCGAAAATGAGGATAGAGGAAGCGGCGGCACGAAAACAGGCGAGGATAGACTCGGGAAAAGACGTGATAGTAGGAGTCAACAGTTATAATTCGGACGCGCAGGAAGAATTCGATATACTGGAAGTGGATAACCGCAAGGTGAGGGAGAACCAGATTAAAAGACTAGGGAAACTGAAAGAAAAAAGGGATTCCGAGGCGGTTGAGCGCGCGCTTCGGAAAATCACTGAATGCGCAGAAACGGAGCAAGGCAACCTTCTCTCCCTGGCGGTTGAGGCCGCAAGGGAAAACGCCACCCTCGGAGAAATATCGGACGCGTGCGAGGAGGCATGGGGGAGATACAGGCCTGGATGGCGCACGATCTCGGGAGTATATTCATCGGAAATTTCGAAGGACGCCGGATTTGCCAAGGCAAGGGAGCTTGCTGACCGTTTCGCCACTCTGGAAGGGAGAAGACCCAGAATACTGGTCGCAAAGATGGGCCAGGACGGCCATGACCGCGGGGCGAAGATAATAGCGACGGGTTTTGCTGACCTCGGTTTCGATGTGGACATAGGCCCGCTCTTTCAGACCCCCGAAGAAGCGGCAAGGCAGGCAGTTGAAAACGATGTCCACATAATCGGAATATCGAGCCTGGCCGCCGGCCACAAGACACTCATCCCCGAACTTATAAAAAAGCTCGACGAGATGGGAGGCGACGACATAATGGTGGTCGCAGGAGGGGTTATACCCAAACGCGATTACGACTACCTCAGGAACGCCGGAGTCTCGCAGATATTTGGTCCGGGAACCGTGCTGTCCGAAGCGGCCGAAGCCATACTCGTGCCCCTGACAGAAACCCGAACATGACCCCGCACAAAAAAACGGAAGCGGAAACTTACCGCCAAGGCATAGCCAAGGGAGAAATACCCGCTCTTAGCAGGGCGATAACCCTTGCGGAGAGCACCCTGCCCGAGCATAAAAAGCTTGCGCGGGAAATAATCACATGGTGTCTGCCGCGGTCCGGAAAATCCATAAGGGTGGGAATCACGGGTATACCCGGAGTCGGAAAGAGCAGCTTCATAGAATCTCTGGGTCTCTATCTGGCCCGCGAGTGCGGAAAAAAGATAGCGGTGCTCGCAATCGATCCCACGAGCAGCGAAACCGGGGGAAGCGTTTTGGGCGACAAACTCAGGATGGAGGAGCTTTCCCGGCATGAAAACGTCTACATAAGGCCCTCTCCGTCGGCCGGTTCTCTGGGGGGAGTCGCAAAAAAGACAAGCGACGCTGTGATTCTCTGCGAGGCGGCAGGATTCGACACGATCTTTATAGAAACGGTGGGAGTCGGGCAGTCTGAAATTACCTGTCACTCCATGGTCGATTTTTTCATGCTGCTCATGATTACCGGGGCGGGAGACGATATTCAGGGAATAAAAAAGGGAATAATCGAGCGCGCCGACGCCGTATTGATAACCAAGGCGGACGGGAGAAACAAGAAAAAAGCGGAGCTTATGAAACAGGAAATGGAAGAGTCGCTGGGATTCCACAGACCGCCTGAATCCGGGTGGGTCCCCAGGGCTTACGCCTGCTCCTCCGTTACGGGTTACGGAATAAGGAAAATCTGGCAGTGCGTCATGGACTATGAAGATCTCTGCAGAGAAAACGGATACTTTACGGAAAAAAGAAGAAAACAGGGTATATACCGCCTGCATGAAGCGCTCATCCAGAATCTTGAGGACAGCTTTTATGAAAGCTCCCTCGTCAAAGAAACGCTCGGCGAAGTGGAAAAAGAAGTGATGGAAGGAAAAACAGATCCCTACACGGGAGCCGCGAATCTGCTCGATCTTTATTTTGAAGAGCTTCGTCCACCTCGGTCGGCACAAGAAAAATGATCATAAAGGCCCTCTCACCGAAATATATAAACGAGATCGTGAAGATCGAAAACGAATCCTTCATCTCCCCGTGGCCGAAACAAGTGCTCTCGGATTACATCAAAAAATCCGGATTCTTCTGCAATATAGCCATAAACGGAAGCGACGAAGACGTTGCGGGCTACTCAATATCCACCCTTGTCTACGACGAAATTCACGTATTCAAGATTGCCGTGGCATCCTGCCACAGGAGAAAGGGAGTAGCGATTGAACTGCTCTCAGACACCTTCAATTTTTATGAAAAAATGGGGGCTCTCTCGGTTATTCTCGAGGTAAGAACGACAAACACGCCGGCAATCATGCTTTATGAAAAGCTCGGGTTTGAGATTCTTAGAACACGCAAGAACTACTATGGCAGGGGGAGAGGGGACGCCTACGTGATGGGTCTTGCGCTTGACAGCTACTATCAGAAGTTTCTCTCAGCCACGTAATCGGCAAGGCGACCGAGGGATTCCTTATAATCGTTCTGCGGTATCTCGTCCAGAGATTTTTTCGCTTCAACCACAAACTCCTTTGCCCGCTGTCTGGTCAAATCGACCCCGCGGTAGTGGGCTACTAGTTGCGATATCTCCGCTATCTCGGAACTATCGAGATCATCTTCCTTGTCAAGCGTTTCGATCACTTTGCGTCTCACGTCTTCCGGGGCGTTTTCAATTGAGTAGTAAAGCGGGAGGGTCATTTTCCGTTCAGCCAGGTCCTGTCCGGTTTTTTTCCCGAACTTGTTCTCTTCAGAACAGTAGTCAAGCGCATCGTCTATAAGCTGAAACGCTATTCCTATGTTGTGCCCGTAGTGTGAAAGAGCCCTGACCGCTCCGTTTGAAGTATTCGCCAGAAGCGCTCCGGTCTCGGTCGAGCATTCAATGAGCGCGGCCGTTTTGTGGTCAATCACGGAAAAACAGAAGTCCTCCGAGATTTCAACCATCTTTCTTTCGCTCATAATCTCGAGCACATGGCCCTCGGCAAGACGAGACGAGGCTCTGGAGACCACTCTCAGGAGTTCAAGACTGCCGCAGCTGTATATAAGCTCAAGGCCCCGGGCCAGCATAAAATCCCCCACCAGCACGGTGGGCTTGTTCCCCCAAACTATATTTGAAGAAGCGTTCCCCCTTCTGAATTCCGCCTGATCGACTACATCGTCGTGAAAAAGGGTGCCGGCGTGGAAAAGTTCAATCCCGGCAGCTGCCGCAATCCGATTTTCCCCATCGGTAAGCCCGCAGGCGGCGCTTGAGAGAAGAACGAGGGAAGGCCTGATTCTCTTTCCTCCTCCGCCAAGCAGATACTTGGCTATTTCGTAGACCAGAGGAACGTCGGATTTTATGAATTCATCGATTTTCCTCTCTGTTTCCGCGAGGCTCGGGTGAATTATCTCAATTATGTCTGAGAACTCCATCGGACGCTTAGACTATACGAACGAACCCGACAAGTCAAAGACTGGACACCACCGTTAACCTGATGTAAGTTTCCTTTTTTAAAGGGAATTTTTCGTAAAACAATCCGCAAGAGCGTAACGGTAAACCGATTTGAACCTGTTTGATATCTTACTCTTATTCATGATCTTGGCCTGTTTCGGGGGTGGGCTCAGGTCAGGCCTTATAAAGCAGTTTTTCTCACTGACCGCCATAATAGGGGGAGTGGCGCTGGGCTTCTTCTTCTATGGACCGCTGGGGGCTATTCTGCTTGAAAAAAACATTATCGCCGAACCGAGAATCGCCGACATTCTGGGATTTCTGATCGTAGCCTCCCTTGCGTACATGCTCATACATTATCTTTCCCATTTCCTGACGGACCTGCTGGAAAAAGTCAAGATGGGATGGATTAACCATCTCCTCGGCGGGGCGATGGGCTTTATAGTCGGTCTACTGCTCTGCTACCTTCTGGTAACCGGGGTAAAGCAGTTTGTGGATGAGGATGCTCCTTTCATCAAGAATTCCGTTCTGGCTCCCAAAGTCATCAGCGGATATCAAATTATCAGGGAGCAGGCGCCGGATGATCTTGACGAGAGCCTGGAAAAACTCCGGGAACTGCGGGAAGGAAAACAGGGGTCAGACTTCGAGTGAGCGAGGATGAATAGCGACTTTATTCCACCAATTAGAGATTGAGAAACCTTCACGGCAACTCTGAATATATTCTTAAGAAATTCAGACTATCCGATCAAGTAGCCAGACAGCACGAAAGGTACAATTACTGAGGAGATCCGCACAGATCCCCGTTCTTAAGTTCTAGGAGAAGTATCTTATGACTTCTTTGGAATTTCCCGCCACCGTGCTTTGTGGAATATACTTTACCCCGAGGTCGATCAACCAACTCCTTATTCCCGAAATCTTTCTGCAGATCACTATCGTTTGAATAGAGAAGTCGGGCTCCGCTGACTTGAGCCAAAACAAGAACATGGGGGTCATTCGATTTGAATCCTCCTTGATCTTGAAGCTTCTTCGTCAATGCATCAATTTTCCGATCATTTATCTTCTTAATTTTCCCCGAACGAAATGCTTCATCTATATTTCTCCTGACTGATGTACTTAAGAGTTCCTTAAGCAACTTGCCTCCAGCCACCAGAATACCTTCCCCCCTGTTGATCTGATTAAAGAATCGTCTGCCTGCCTCGGGACGATTGCAACCACCGAACACCTCATGGGCAACGTTTGCATCCAAAATCGCACCCATTTCTTATAGACCCCAAAGTCTCCGGCTCTCTTCCATGAAAAAATTTCTGTAGTTCGGTGGAACGTCTAAGATATTTCCCTCTTCATCTAGCCGAAGAGAGTGAATATGAACATCTAACTCCTTACGCTCAAAAAACAGAATTGAAACATCCTCCGGCTTCAACGGAATATTGTTGTCGCGAACCTCCATGCGTACGCGGTCAACTATGTAGTCACTGTGCGTCTCAACAACTAGCTGAGAACTTCGTACGGCAATTTGGCAGAATAAGGTTCCCAGAGCAGCCTGAGCACTGGGGTGAAGGTGCACTTCCGGCTGCTGTAACAGTACCAACGGCGCTGCATCTTGGCGAAACAATTCTGTCACCACAGGTAAAACCTGACTTATACCATAACCCACATCAACCAAGTTTTTCCACGGCCCTTTCCTCCTGCCCGCAAATTTTCTCACCTGTAACTGAAAAGGTGAACCTAAAGTTTTTCCAAGATGCTTAACAGTGATTTCGTCAAAAAGTCCCGAAGCTTGTCCAAATCTCTCAAGCTCGTTTTTAAGATAGTTCCACACCCTCCTCTGGCGGGCATATGCGTTGGCCAAATACATTGGAACATAATCGCCCTCGGGGTCTGACGAGAGACGAGCCGGATCGTAAGTGCGCTTTGGTTCGGAACGAACCGGTGCACTTGCGTATGGACGATCAGCCTTTCTGAACAAGCCCGTGAAGCAAAAACCCCAAAATTCACGGAGTCTTTCCAGATCTTTCTTAGTAATCTTTTCGGAACCTTCCAGTGGACTAAGCCCTTCTACTTCCTCTGGAAGTGTATAAAAGAAAGGGGCTATTGCGTAATGGGCAAAATCCGAAGGACTACCCAAGTCCAAACTGGCCTTAAACTCCCACGACCCCTTTTCGGTACCGACGCGAAATCGGAAATCGCGGTTTTTCGGTTCCAAGAATTCTTCGATCCACAAATCCTCACAAGTCATCCGTCTCCGCACTGGAACTGGAACTGTTCCATCTTTTGCAAAAGTAATATTTAAATGATAGGGACGAACCTTATCAGTCGCATCATTTTTAAACACAATAAGATTGTTAGGATCAAACCCCGCCTCAAACGTATCTACCTGACCGCCCCTAGCACCTCTGTTATACGCAATCTCGTCAAAACTGCCAAGATCATATGGAGGTTCCTTGAAATCCGGTATCTGATACCGATAGGCAACATCCCAAAGAGCCCGAATCATTGCCATAAAAGATGTCTTACCGGTACTATTCTCACCTACTAGCAGAGTCAGTGGAGCCAACTTAGCTGTCTGCTCTGCGCGGAAACATCGGAAATTTTTAAGCGTAATACTCCTCATGACATTCTGCCTTTTCTCAGACTAGGAACCTCGAAAGGCTTTTGAATCCTCACGGAGCAAATGTTATATGCTACCAAAATAGTTGTAAAGCGAGAATTATTAATTCCAATTCGTAATAAACTGCCCAAGTTGTTATCCCGCTCTTAATTAACCGTGCTGATTCAGTTAAACTCTTATTTGAAGAGCCTTTTCTCCATGGCCTTTCTCTAGAACAACTCGCGACATGGTTTCGATAACTACTCTTGACGAATTCATCATAAGAAATCAGTATGAATTTCCCTATTCCACCGGGGAGCTCTCCAGGCTGCTTCGGGATATAGGATTCGCAGCGAAAATAGTCCACAGGGAAGTAAACAAAGCCGGTCTGGTCGCGGATATTCTGGGCAAAACGGGCCAGGTAAACATTCAGGGAGAAGAGGTAAGAAAGCTTGATTCCTACGCGAACGAAAAGTTTCTGACCGCACTTGAACATGGCGGAGAATGCGCGGGGGTAGCGTCTGAGGAGAACGAGGATTTCATAGCATTTTCCGACGAGAACTCGAGAAACTCAAAATACGTAATAGCCATCGACCCTCTCGACGGATCCTCCAACATAGACGTGAACGTATCGGTTGGAACCATATTCTCCGTATATAGAAGAACGTCAAAGATGTTTTCCCCGTGTCTCAAGGAAGATTTTCTGCAGCCGGGCAAGACCCAGACGGCTGCCGGATACATAATATACGGTTCTTCGACCATGCTGGTGTACACTACCGGCCACGGAGTAAACGGGTTTACCCTTGACCCCTCGATAGGAGAGTTCTGCCTCTCCCATCCGAACATAAAGATCCCGAGCCACGGCAACATCTTCTCAGTCAACTACTATAACTATTCGAAATTCCCCGACAGGGTAAAGAAGTATCTCGATCACTGCAGAGACGGAGACGGCAATTCCAGGCTATCGCTTCGGTACGTCGGGTCCATGGTAGCAGATATACACAGGAACCTGCTCAAGGGAGGAATATTTCTTTATCCGAAAACCTCGGATTCTCCCAACGGAAAACTCAGGCTTCTCTACGAGTGCAACCCGATGGCCTTCATCGTGGAACAGGCTGGAGGAGCGTCGTCAAGCGGAACGGAAAGGACTCTTGACATTCAGCCGACGGAACTTCACCAGAGAACCCCCATATATATAGGTTCCTACAACATGGTAAGTAAGTTCCTCAACTTCTTGAAGGACACCAAAGAATCTGAGGAGGAGTAAGAATGGGTGAAAAAATAAGCTTCGGGCTTACCGCCCCCCTTCCGGGAAAACCGGTTACGGAACTTGTGGACTTCGCCGTCCGCTGCGAGGAGGCCGGTTTCGACGCCGTGTGGTATCCAGACCACATACTGTTTATGGCGAAAAAACTGACTCCCGAAGTATGGTCGGTAATCACGGCCGCGGCGGTAAAGACCGACAGAATCCGCCTTGGAGCCATAGGGGATCCTCACAGGTCCCATCCCGCGATGTTCGCCCACAGACTTGCGACCATAGACAACCTCTCCGGGGGAAGAGCGTTCAGCTGCCTTGGGTACGGGGAAAAAATGAATCTTGACTACTACGGCATAAGCTGGAACAGGCCTCTTGCGCGTCTCAGGGAATCCGTGCCGCTTATGAGGCGGCTTTGGGCCGGGGAGACGGTGACCTTCGAGGGGGAATTCTTCTCTCTTAGCGAAGCCGAAGTAAGGGTAAGCCCCGTTAACGGAAAGGACATTCCCGTATACATAGCCGCGACCGGTTCGAAGGCTCTCGGGGTCGCAGGCGCACTCGGAAACGGATGGGTAACAAACGCGATGCCCACATGGGTTTTTTCGAGCAAACTCGCCGAAGTGGAAAAAGCCATGGGAGAGAACGCCGCCGCAGAGAACTTTGAGAAGTGCATATATATTTTCGTGTCCATCGCCAAGGATAAGGACACCGCCTACGAAACCCTTGACAGAATAAAGCACGCTATAATCTGGCCCGACGTGATAGAGGAAGCCGGGTACGACCTCAAAATAGAACCGCAGTACAAGGGACTTTCCTATACGAGCATAATGCCCAACGATCAGGACATGCTAGCAAGATTCAGGCAGATGGGAGAAAAATACTATACGAGGGATATACTGTCCGACTTCGTTATATACGGAACGGCCGGCGACGCGATAAAAAGGTTCGAAGAATATATAGAAGCCGGAGTCACCCACTTCATAATCAGGGATTTCAGCCCTGACCTGGAATACTCCTTCAATGCGCTTGCGGGAGAAGTAATAGGTCACTTCAGGTAGGAACCCGAGGCTGCTCAGGCGATCGTGATTTCCCGCTCCAGGTAGACATTCTGAACACTCCTTAGAAGCGCTACCCCTTCCTTAAAGGGTTTCTGGAAAGACTTTCTTCCGCTTATCAGCCCCATACCTCCGGCCCTTTTATTTACAATGGCGGTTCTCACCGCGTCCGCAAGATCGTCCGAACCTGAGGCGCCTCCCGAATTTATCAGGCCCAGCCTCCCCATGTAGCAGTTTGCGACCTGGTAGCGGGTAAGGTCTATGGGGTGGTCAGAGGTAAGATCCGAATAAACCCTATCGTGGGTTTTTCCGAAGGAAAGAGCCGTAAAGCCTCCGTTGTTCTCCGGGAGCTTCTGCTTGACTATATCTGCCCCTATGGTCACCGAGAGGTGATTCGCCTGCCCCGTAAGATCAGCTGAAACATGGTAATCGGCCTCGTCCTGCTTGAAAGCCGGGTTTCTCAGGTAGGCCCAGAGTATGGTCGCAAGTCCCAGGGAATGGGCGTGGCTGAAAACTTCCGATATTTCCTGGATCTGACGGGAACTTTCCTCGGAACCGAAATATACAGTCGCACCAACTGCCACTGCCCCCATCTGAAAGGCCTGATCCACGTTTCCGAAAAGAATCTGGTCAAAAGTATTAGGATAGCTCAGAAGCTCATTGTGGTTGATCTTGGCTATAAAAGGAATCTTGTGCGCGTATTTTCTTGAGACCGAAGCCAGTGCTCCCACGGTCGAGGCAACGCCGTTACATCCCCCCTCCATGGCAAGCTTCACTATGTTCTCCGGATCGAAATAGATGGGATTCACCGCAAAAGATGCTCCCGCGGAGTGCTCAACTCCCTGGTCCACCGGCAGGATTGATACGTATCCCGTTCCCCCTAGGCGACCGTGGTCAAGAATGTTCTGCAGGTTCCTTATCACGGCGGGCGACCGGTCGTTCTGCACAAACACCTCATCCACGTAGCCCGGACCGGGGAGATAAAGGTCTTTTTTGCTTATCGTAGTGCACTTGTGACCGAGCAGGTATTCCGAGTCCGCTCCCAGCGCCGCCTCTATATCATTGATTTTCTTGAGTTCCTTTATGGCCATGGGTTCTCCCTTGAAAAAATCTTAAGATCCTACTGAAATAAATACCTGATCGAGCCCTAGCTGTCACTGAGAATCGATATTCCCGGAAGGTCTACCCCGCCTAGGAATTCAAAACAGGCCCCGCCCCCGGTCGACACGTGGGTCGCTTCGGAGAACTTGACCCCGGACTTCTTAAGTGACGCCACGCTGTCCCCTCCTCCGAGAACCGTGGTGGCCCCCCTCCATGTGGCAAGCGCAAACGACCTAGCGATGGCGCTCGTGCCGTTTGAAAAATCATCCAACTCGAAAAATCCCATGGGACCGTTCCAGAAAACCGTGCCTTTCCCCTTTATATATGAGGTGAATTTCTCCACCGTCTTCGGCCCTATGTCAAAAGCCGTCATGTCGTCGGGAATCTCCGCGCCTGTAACCACCACACGCATCTTTCTGCCGCCGTCGGCCTCGGCCATCACGTGATCAACGGGCAGAATGATTTTTTCCTTGTAGGTTTCAAGGGCTTCCCGGGCCCAGCAAATCATCTCTTTCTCCACGGAACATTTCCCGACGCTAACCCCGCGCGCCGCAAGAAAGGTATAAGCCACCCCGCCGCCCACAAGAACCCTGTCCGCTTTCTTTATTATGTTCTTGAGTGCCCCTATCTTGTCCTTTATCTTCATGCCCCCGACAATGACTAAGTAGGGGTTTTTTGGTCTCTTTATCAGACGGCTCAGAAACTTTATTTCGTTTCCCACCATAAGACCCGCGAGCTTTTTCTCAAAATGAGCGGTCATTCCGTAGGTGGAGGCGTGGGCCCTGTGCGAGGTGCCGAAAGCTTCGTTCACGTAAATATCAGCCAAAGAGGCAAGTTTCCGCGAGAAATCCTCATCGTTTTCCGCTTCTTCATTGTGATACCTGAGATTCTCAAGGAGCATCACCTCGCCGTTTTTGAGTTTCTTTGAGGCGTTCTCAACCTTCCTGCCGACAACCGCGCCCGGAAAACGGACCTTGATACCCAGAAACTCGTTAAGCCTTTCCGCCACCGGAGCCATTGAAAGATTTTCTATCCTGCGTCCTTTCGGTCTTCCCATGTGGGAAGCAAGTATTACCCTGGCCCCGCATCTTGTAAGGTAATCGATCGTGGGGATAGTGCGTCTTATCCTGTAATCTTCAGTTATCTTTCCGCCGTTTACGGGAACGTTGAAATCAACCCTTACAAAAACTCTTTTCCCCTCGTACTCAGAGCAGGGAAGGTCGGTCACAAGAAGCTTTTTCTTCAAAGGGTTTCCCCCACGAGTTCTATAAGATCAACTACTCTGGAAGTGTATCCGTACTCGTTGTCGTACCAGGCGACAACCTTGACCAGATTGTCCTCCACCACTGAAGTCAGCATTGAGTCAAAAGAGCAGGAATGGGTATCTCCCACAAGATCGGAAGAAACGATTTCGTCCTCGACGTAAGCAAGGTAGCCGCTAAGCGTTCCTTCGGCTGATTCCTTGAACTTTGCGTTCACCTCTTCTGCGGAAGTTCCTTTTTCCACTTCGCAGGTAAAATCCACAAGCGACACATTGGGCGTGGGCACCCTTACGGCTACCGCAGAGAGTTTCCCCTTAAGCTCCGGAAAGACAAGCTGTATGGCGTTTGCGGCCCCCGTGCTGGTAGGAATAATGGAGAGCGCAGCCGCTCTTGCCCTTCTTTTATCCTTATGCGGAGTGTCGAGTATCCTCTGATCGTTCGTATAGGAATGTATCGTGGTCATCTCCCCACGCCTGATCGAGAAATTTTCGTGGAGAACCTTGACCAGCAGGCCGAAGCAGTTGGTCGTGCAGGATGCATTTGAAATCACATCGTGACCTTCGGGCTCGTAGTCGTCATCGTTTATGCCCATTACCGTGGTGAAATCCACCTTGCCGCTTGCCGGGGCGGTAATTATCACCTTTTTCACGGTCTCGCCCATGTGCGCCGCAGCGGCCTCACGGGTTCTGAAAATGCCGCTTGCCTCCGCTATGACCTGTGCTCCCGTTTCGGCCCAGGGAATATTCGCAGGGTTTCTCTCCGAAAACACCTTTATGAACTTTCCATCTACGGTTATTCCCTCGCCGTTGCACTCGACCTCTCCCGGGTAGCGGCCGAACACCGAATCGTACTTGAAAAGATGGGCCAGGGTTTCGGTGTCCGTAATATCGTTTATGCCCACGAACTCAAGGTCTTCTCTGCCTAGACCGATTCTGAGCACATGCCTTCCTATTCTTCCAAACCCGTTTATTCCAACCCTGATGGACATCACAAAACCTCCGAAACTTGACTTTGAACTTCGCAAAAACTATACACTTGCCTGCTGTTAGTCAAATAGAGAAATCAATTTGAAAAGAAATACCGCATTTCGCCGCGTGGCCGAATCACCCTAACGGATACAAGAACACCGAGCATAACGGTTCTTAATCGATATTTTCCGCCCGATCTTCAGTCGCTGAGCCCTCAAAAAGCACTTTTGTAATTGTACAGGGTACCTAGTCATTAACTAATTTGCAGGAAATCTCTTCCACCCGTCCCCAATGTCCTCAGACGGGTGAAATACCGCAACCGCTTGCCAATATCGTCAAGAACCAGATAAAGACAGGGCACAAGGTAAAGTATGACGAAAGTCGAAAAAACAAGTCCGAATCCCAGGGAAGCCGCCATCGGAGCGAGAATGCCCGCCTGGCCCTTGTAAGCGAACATCAGGGAGAAAAGTCCCGAGAAGGTCGTAAGCGTGGTGAGAACTATAGGGCGGAAACGATACCTAGCGGAAAATACTATCGCCACCGCCTTGCTCGGCATCTTTTTCGCCCTTCGGTTGATAAAATTCATCAGCAGCAAGCTGTCGTTCACCACTATTCCCAGAAGTGCAACCATTCCTATTATGGCGGGGAGCGTCATGGGTTCGCCGCGCAGCAGAATCGCTATTATCACTCCCGTAATGCAAAAAGGCAGCACACTCATTATTATAAGGGGCTGAAAGGTGGAACGCAGTATGCTTGCGAGAATGAGATAAATGAGAAGTAAAGCCAAAAGCGACGCCTTTTTTATGTCGCTTATAGCCTGAGTATACTGCTCCTCCTCCCCTGCGAACCGAAACGAGTAGCCCGGGTAGTTCTCCAGAAGACCGTCGAGGTGACGCGAAAGATTTGCGGTTACCTCCCTTGAAGTAGTCGTCTGGTTGTCCACTTCGGCTGTTACGGTAACCGTTCTTCGAAGCTTCTCCCTTCTTATCTCAAGCGGCGTTTTGGACTCCGTTATCTCCGCCACGGTGCCGATAGGAACCCGCCTTCCGAGAGGAGTCGGGACCTGGTGCGATTTCACCGAGAAAACACTGGACTCTCCTCTTCCGTATCGCAGATTTATCTCAACCTCTTCCTCACCCACTCTGGTCTTCGCAACTGTGAGGCCGTCTCCGAGAGCCTTGATTTCCCGCGACACGTTCCACTTGTCAATACCGAACACCCCGGCTTTTCTCTCGTCTATCTCAACTCTCGCCTCGGGCTTTCCGTAAATAAGATTGCTGGTCGCGGCACTCACCCCCGGCTGATTGCTCAGATACTCCCGGACCCGGGAAGCTATTTCCATCAGCACCGGTATGTCATCCCCGCTTATTTTAACGTCCACCGGTTTCCCGGTAGGGGGACCCGTCGTCGTTACGAAATCAACCTGTTTGGCTCCCGTCACCGTTTCCCCTACCCTGCTCTCCGCAATCTCAGAGAGTTCGAGCGCGTTTTCTTTTCTGGCGGAGTAATCCTCGTATTCAACCAGAACCGTGGCCACGTGGTCCCCCGTAGAAAACATATTGTCAGGGTCCGACATATCGAGTCCAACCATGGATAAAGTGTTTCTCAGAACATGAGTGGGAACGCTGTGGCGCACGGCTTCCTCCACCTGGGCTACGGAAGCGGCTGTATGCTCCAGACTGGACGAGGGAGGATTCTCAACTCTTACCATTATTTCCTCAGTATCATGAAGGTAGAACATCACGTTGGGAATCCGGACAAACATAAAGACCGAAACGGCGAAGATAACCGTGAAACATCCTATTACCGCATAGCGGTTTCTAAGCGCAAACAGAAGTCCCCGCAGATACAGACCTCTTACGCGCAGAAGCGGCGCGTTTCCGCGAGGAGATCTCGTTGTGCCGTTTGCCGGAAGCCAGTCGGCACAGTGGGATGGCATGATCAGCAAGGCTTCGAAAAGGGAGAAACAAAGAGCGAAGATAGCAACTTTGGGAATTACGGAAAGGAACTGTCCGATTAACCCCGTGGCAAGAAGAAGGGGGGTAAACGCTGCAATATTGGTAAGCACAGTCGCGACCACTGGCCAGGCAACCTCTTTTGTCCCCACCACCGCCGCCCTCAGCGGCTCCATTCCCCTTGATACATATCTCTGGACATTCTCAACAACGATTATGGCGTCATCCACCACCATACCCAGCATCATTATAAGACCGAACATGGAAAGGACATTGAGCGTTGTGCCGGTCATCTTCATTAATATCGCGGCCCCCAGAAAAGAAACGGGAATCCCCAGAGCGGCTATAAAGGCCGCCTTGCGATCGAGAAAAAGAGTGAGAAGGATTACTACCAGAACAAACCCCAGACCCCCGCTTTTAAGCATGGTCCGAAGACGACTTTTCACCCAGTGTGACCTGTCAAACGCCAGGTTTATCTCCACATCTTCGGGAAACTGGTTTTCATACTTTTCGGTAAGCTCCCTTATGCGGTCGACGGTATCGAGGATATCAACGTCTTTCTGCTTCTCCACCCAGAAAGTAATCGCAGGACGGCCATTTATCCTCGATCTCAGGTCCTCTCGCTGTTCTCCGAGAGCGACCGTCGCCACATCGCGGAGCAGAATATGTTTACCCTCAACGCTGCGGGCAACCGGAATATTGAGAAGATCTTCCACAGATCTTATCTTTCCCTCGGTTCTAAGCAGAAAATCAGTACTGTTCCCAGTAAAATTCGCCCCGGGGATATCCAGATTCCTCGCGTTGATGGCATCTGAAATCTCCTTAATCCCCAGTCCAAACTGCACCATCTTCGGATAATCCAGATACACCCATATTGCCGGGTCAGGCAGTCCGACGGAAGTCATGTTGTCAATACCGTCTAAAAGCCCAAGCTCATCCCGCAGTCTTCTGGCGCTGCTATAGAGAATATCTCTTGGCATGTCCCCTGAGACCGAAACGCTCACCAGCGGAAAACTCGCCTTTTGCTCTTCTGTTACGGGTTCTTCTGTGTCCTCGGGAAGATCGTCTGCTATCAGGTTGATCTTGGAATCAATCTCCCAGGCGATCCTTCTGGTGTCTTCACCCGGGTAAACCTCAGCCGTAACCCGCGAGAACCCTTCGGAAGAAACGGATTTTACGATCTTGACACCGGAGACGTTCTTTATCTGCTGCTCAATGGGAACGCTTACAAGATTCTCAACGTCTTCGGCGGAAGAACCCGGAAAAGACGTGGTTACCGTAACCATTTCGAGTTTTACCGACGGGAACAGTTCAAGGGGAAGGGAAAATGAAAACAGAAGCCCTATAAGTAATATGGCTCCCATCAGCAGGTTCACGAAAAAGGAGTTTCTTACTGAAAAATCGGCGATGTGCATAGAGAATCGGTCGACAATTCCTGATGTGTGCCCAACTATGATCCCGAGTGTACGGGAATTTGATCAAGCGGCATATCTTTTCGGTATCGGCAGGCTTTTCTCCTGCGGATTTGAAATCTTATCTTGCCTTGCTAAACGGAGTTTCCAACCGGTCTGCGGTAAACCGCAACCTCAAAACACCTCTTGTAATTGTACCAGAACCCAGGGAATTTCCGAAAACGAAAAGTCTCCCCTGCCGCTTCCCGGGAGCATGTCTTCGTTGAGGAGTACGGATTGATTTTCCTGATTCCCGTAGTATCGTTTGAGGGTGATGAAAAACTTGGGAACTATATACTTGACTAACCCGCATTATCATGACTGCTAAAGAAATACGTACAGTAGAGTTTGTCGTTCTGCCTGCCACGAGGGCGAAGGCAAGGAAGATGTTCCAGATGGCCGGAGCCTGTCGGTACGTCTGGAACCATTTCAGGGAGAAGAACCTTGCTGACTACCAGGCATTCAAGAATGGCAAAGGGGAAAGACCATCTACATCGTATTTCAGTCTCGGCGTTGAGTTCACTAGGCTAAGACACGAGACGGACTGGCTTCTGGAGCTTCCTGCAAATCCCATAAAACATACTCTCAAGTATTTTGCGGATGCACTGAAAGAGGCGATGGCCGGCAAGAAGGGTTTTCCGAAGCCGAGAAGCAGAAACAGGCACGCACCCAGCTTCACGCTTCCAAGCAAAGAGAACTTCAGAATAAAGAATATCGATAAAAAATACTCTCTGCTTCTTATCCCCAGGGTCGGTTGGGTAAAGATGACCCGCAGGGGAGGAAATCCATGGAAGGATGGCGTACCCAGGCAGGTGGTGCTTCGCCATGACGGGCACAGGTGGCGTGCCTTTGTTTCCTACGAGGTTGAAGTGGAGAAAAGGCCGGATGACGGTGAGGTTCTGGGAGTTGACATGAACGCACGCCAGGTCGCCACTTCTGACGGACATTTCTACTTCCTGCCCGATTTAAGGAAGAAAGAAGCAAGGCGGAAGCGGTATCAGCGGAGGATGGCAAGGCAGATAAAGGGGTCTAACAGACGGAAGGACACAAAGAAGAAACTTGCGAAAACAAGCAGGAAAATAGCCAATATCCGCAAGGACTGGGTTCATCAGACCACAAAGAAGATTGCGGACAAGAGCGGTACAGCAGTCACAGAAGGCCTCAGGGTAAAAAACATGACTGCTTCCGCAAGGGGCACTGTAGAGAATCCGGGGAAGAACGTGAAGCAGAAGGCAGGGCTTAACAGGGCAATGCTTGATACCGCCATGGGGGAGACAAGAAGAAATCTTGATTACAAGTGCGGGAGACTGATAGAAGTGAATCCCGCGTATACATCTCAGACGTGTTCGCGTTGCGGACACGCGGAAAAAGAGAACCGTAAATCTCAAGCACGGTTCCAGTGTGTGAGTTGCGGTTTTGCGTCCAACGCGGACACGAACGCTGCGATTAACATAAGGCGTCTGGGAATGGCGCGACTGCACGGCGAGGAGCGTTCCGTCTTTAAAAGGACTCCGACGACCCGTGAAATTGATGCGAGGCAGCCAGATGGTTAGTCAAGTATATAATTCCCAAAATCTTAACGTATGTATTCTGGGAGCAAGCGGCTACACGGGAGCGGAGCTCATAAGGCTCCTTGGGGGACATCCCCGGGCCAGCATTTCGCATTTAACAGCGTCAAGGCACGCAGGTCGTGCCCTGGCCGAGGTCTTTCCGCACCTTGGAGAAATAGCCAATCTCGAGCTCAGCAGTTCGGACCCCTCGCTCATTCCGGACGATACCGACGTGGTATTCGCCGCGCTTCCGCACGGAGCATCGGCCGAGCTCGTAGAAGAAATTTACGGAAGGGACGTAAGGATAATTGATCTCGGGGCGGATTTCCGCCTCAGGGAAGGGACCTACAGGGACTGGTACGGGGATCATCCGTGCGCCCATCTTCTCGAAAACGCCGTCTACGGAATCCCCGAACTGCATGCGGAACGGATATCGGAGACAAAACTGGTGGCAAACCCCGGATGCTATCCCACCTCTTCGATCCTTCCACTCGCGCCGCTTCTTGAAAACGGCATGGTGGAAACTGAGGGAATCATAATTGATTCCAAATCCGCAGCTTCGGGAGCGGGAAGGAACCCTTCGCTTGATCTTCATTTCTGCGAGGTCTCCGAAGCAATGAAAGCCTACAAGGTAGGCGAGCACCGCCATACTCCCGAAATAGAACAGGGACTCTCGGATTTTCTAGGCAGCAAGGTGGAAGTCGCCTTCACCCCGCATCTCGTACCGATAAACAGGGGGATACTCTCGACAATATACGTAAACCTCTCTGGAATCCATAAGACCCGGGAACTGCTGGACGCCCTGGGGCAATTCTACGAGAACTCGCCCTTCGTGAGGATTCTTCCCGAGGGGACTTTTCCGAACACCTCCTGCGTCAGGGGTTCAAACTTCTGCGACATAGGAGTAAGGACAAACCCAGAGAAAAAAACCGCGGTAATTGTCTGCGCCATAGATAACCTGGTAAAGGGAGCCTCCGGCCAAGCGATACAGAGCATGAACATCATGCTCGACCTTCCCGAGAGCCTGGGACTTGAGTCCGTCCCGCTTTATCCCTAATTTGCGCGGTAAATACATGCTGCCCGCCGACATGATATCCCGTCAGAAATCCTGAAGCGTCCTTATTCTCTCCACTATCGCGGGAAGAAGCTCGATCACCCTGTCGACTTCCTCCGAACGGGTAAAACGGCCGAAGCTGAACCTGACCGAGCAGAGCGCTTCCTGTTCTTCGAGCCCCATGGCGATCAACACGTGGGAAGGGTCGACGTTTCCCTCGGAGCATGCAGAACCAGTTGAAACCGCCACTCCGGCGGTATCGAGATTCATTACCACCGAATCACCCAGAGTTCCTGGAAAACCGACGTTAAGGGTGTTGGAGACCCTGGTGTCGGGATGTCCGTTCAGGTAAACATCCGCTACTTTCCGGGAAAGCTCCCCGAAAAGACGGTCGCGCAGCTTCCCCAGTCTTTCGTTTTCCGTCTCAAGCTCCCCACGCAGAAGCTCGCACGCATAACCGAATCCGCAGACGGCCGCTACGTTCTCCGTTCCCGACCTTTTTCCCCTCTCCTGCCCCCCGCCGTGCATGAAAGGCTCGAGGGCAACCCCTTTTTTCAAGTAAAGGGCTCCCGCCCCCTTGGGGCCGCATATCTTGTGGGCGGAAAAAGACGCCATGTCCACCGGCAGACCGGAAAGATCGATCTCCATCTTTCCTAGGGCCTGAACCGCATCTGTGTGGAAAACCACCCCTCTCTCGCGGGCAACTTCCCCTATGTCACGAATCGGACTTACAACTCCGGTCTCGTTATTCACGTACATGCAGGAAACAAGAATCGTGCGCTCGGTAATCGCTTCCCGGAACTGCTCGGGGAAGACCCGTCCGAAGGAATCCACGGGAAGATAGGTGACCTCGAAACCCCTGCGTTCAAGAAACCTGAACGCTTCAAGACACGAGGCGTGCTCGACCGCGGTCGTAACCAGATGGTTTCCCCTGTCAGAAAGAGCGTAGGCCAAGCCTTTTATGGCGAAATTGTTGCTTTCACTGCCCCCGGAGGTAAAAACTATTTCTCCCGGCCTCGCCCCGAGATAACCTGATACCCTCTCGCGGGCGCAATCAACCGCCGCGCGCGCGACGCTTCCGGGAGAATGAATACTGGAAGGATTCCCATAATTTCCGGCAAGATATGGGATCATCTCTTCCAAAACGCGCGGGTCAAGAGGCGTAGTCGCGTTATAGTCAAGATATATGGAATGTCCGTTATCAGGCGACATTTTCTCACCATCGCTTAAACAGCTTGCATAACAGCGAATAATAACCGATCGACCGCGTAAATCACTGCGACACAGGAGAGCGGAAGCACTCCGGATTCAAGTTATTTCAGCGGGTTAACCTCTTGGGGACAAGATCAGGCGCACCGGCAAGCCAACTTCAGATCAGGTCAGGCTTGTCGGTGATAATCCCGTTAATCCCGATCCCGGCCAGCTTTTCGCCCCGTTTCGGATCGTTAACCGTCCAGCAGCACACAAAAAGGCCTCTTCTTCGGGCTTCCGAAGCGAGGCGTCGCGTCATAAAACGGTGATTTGTAGCAACTACCTGGCAGCCCAGAGAAAGAGCCTTCTTCACGCACCCGAAGCCGAAAACCGTAATAAGCCCCGTAGTAATGGAAGGATCAAGTTCCCTCACGGCACGAAGACAGTCCTCGCGGAAAGAAACCACCGCCGCATCTTTTATAAGACCATGAGCTTTTATAAGCGAGACCGTTTCTTCTTCCGTACCTTTTTCCTTAAGTTCGACCACGAGTCCGCAGCGCCCCGCGAAATTCTCAAAGACTTCCTCAAGAGTCGGTACCCGCTCCCCGAAACCGGCGTCAAGAGATCTGAGTTCAGAAAACATCTTCCCCGAAACGGCTCCCTTACCATCCGTGGTCCTGTCCACCGTCCGGTCGTGAATGACGACCAAGCGGCCGTCAAGACTTCTCCTCACGTCAAACTCTATCACCGCAGACCCCATGTCCAGGGCCCTGCGGAAAGAGCGGAGAGTATTTTCCGGTTCGTAATGACTCGCGCCGCGGTGAGAGATAAGGAGGAAATCTTTTTCGAAAAAACCTTTCATGGAATTTGGGGAGATTACCTGAACAGGTCATGGGCCGGATCTCTGATCAGTTCATCCGAACTTCCCTCTCCCCGGATGTACTCGACCCCGCGCGCTACCACAACGGGCAGAGCCGCGGTTTTCTCCATCAGCAAGCCCGCGGCACACGCCACCTGGTCCGCGGTCGCCATCTCGGTTGCCGTAAGCAGAAGACCTTTGGTATCGGCCTCTCCCCTGCGGTCAGAAAGTGGCTTCATGCCGCTACAGCCAATGGCGATGTCGGTGAGCCCTTCCCGCCAGGGACGTCCCACGGTATCGCTTATTATGACGGCCACGTACTTTCCGGTTTCCTGTTCTATATGTTTTCTTATAACCCCGGCGGAGCGATCGGAATCAAGCGGAAGAAGCGTGACATCCTCGCCCCCGGAAACATTCGACGCATCAACGCCGGCGTTTGCCAGCACAAGCCCTCCGATCGTTTCAACTATAAGTCTTCCCTTGCCGCTTTCTCTCTCGTCCATTTTTACGATTCTCCTGGTTTCCCCGAGAATCACCTCCACCAACCTCGGATCCTTTGAAACTTCCTCGGAGACCGTAACCGCGAAACCCGAAGGTTCCACCTGGGAAAGACTAACGACCCTGCCTTCGGCCTTTGAAACCACTTTCTGCGCAACTACAATTATATCCCCGTCGAGAAACGAAAATCCCTCACGGGCGGCGGCGTGCAGAATCATCTCCCCGAGGCTGTCCCCCTCCCCCACTTCCGGAATTCCCTTCAAGGGAACAAATCTTATTTCTCCAGTCTTGTCCATGCGGAAATTCTCCCGATGCCGCACCGGCGCGGCGTTTTGTATATACCCACTAAACCATCTAGTATATATTACCGATATCAAGGGGGAGAGAAATGGAAAGATTCTATTTGGAAAGAGAGGCTGACCTCGAACTTGAAAAGCAGTTCGAGGTATCCGACGTGGCGAGGGAATCAGGTCTCATGATCCGCATATTCGTAACCTCCTCGCTTAAAAAGGAAATGATGGAGCCCGATTCCGAGGCCTCGGCCCGCGGCGAGGATGAAAACACCAGGCTAAAGGAAATACTTTCCCCTCTCGTGTCGTCCATAAGGGCGACCAGAAAAACGAAGAAAACCAACGTGATCAATTTCATCGCTTCGGTTACCAAAGACGGAAAAGCCCGGGAATTTCAGGTTATTTCCTACCTGGGTCCGGTAACGAAAGACTCCGAGGAACCCTGCATAACCCTTCTCCTTCCCGAAGACCTGCCGGAAGAAACACCTTAGCCACAAAATCGTGTATTATTAGCTTTATAATGGGGTGTACAGAGGAAATTTCCGGCGAAATCTACCTTGACAACAACGCAACTACAAGACCACTTCCCGAAGTAACGGAGGCCATGCACGAAGCCATGGGCGAGGGGTTCGGCAATCCCTCAAGCGCCCATTCGGCTGGAGAGCGGGCGAGGCACCGCATGGACCTTGCCCGAAAACGGACTTCCGATCTTGTGGGATGCTCCCCCGAAGACCTCATATTCACAAGTTCCGGCACGGAATCAAACAACATGGTTTTTTATTCCTGCACCAGGAAAAAAGAGAAGCCGCACATTGTCACAACCCAAGTAGAGCACTCCTCGATAATGAAGATGTGCAATTTCCTCGAACTAAACGACGTCCACATCGAAATGCTCGAGGTGGACAGACATGGGATTCTTGACATCCGAAAACTCGAAAACGCGATCTCCGAGAAAACCGATCTAGTTTCCGTGCAGTGGGTTAACAACGAGACCGGAGTTATACAGGATATCGCGAGCATTTCCGAGGTCTGCAGGAAAAACGGAGTGCTTCTCCACACCGACGCGGCCCAGGCTGTAGGCAAGTTCGAGGTTGACCTTGCAAAGCTTCACGTGGATTTTCTCTCTTTCACCGCTCATAAAATCAGCGGTCCCCAGGGCGCCGCGGTTCTCTACGCAAAAGACAGGCTGCTTGTGAATCCTTTTCTTTTCGGAGGATTCCAAGAGGAAGGGTTTCGTCCCGGGACTGAGAACCTTCCGGGCATAACAGGCTTTGGGGCCGCCTGCGAGATAAGGCACAAAAGGCTTGAGCAGGCCATAGGAAAGATGAAAGATCTTCGCGACCGGTTCGAGAAAATAATAATCGAGTCCATCCCGGACACCTCGGTTAACGGGGGCGGCGGGGAAAGAATATGCAACACCACCAATATCCATTTCGGCGGAACTGACGGAAGAAGGTTGGTTTCCCTTCTTGACGAGGCGGGAATAAGGTGTTCGCAGAGTTCCGCGTGCACGAATTTCGACATTACGCCATCCTACGTTCTGGCTGCCATGGGGCTGGATGAACAGCATGCGTATTCAAGCATAAGATTCAGCTTCTGCCCGGAAAACACCTTTGAGGAGATAGAAAGAGCGGCAGAGATAATCCGGGAAAAGTGCGAATTTCTCAGCAGTCAGCCCTGCTGAACCCGGGCACCCCGGGGAAACGGAAAATTAGTCGACAATCCTTACCGGCTGACCGGGAAGAAGGCCGAAGTTCCCCTCGGTTATGATTCTGGAATCCGGGGGAAGGGAATCAAAGGATATGTAGGCCGAGTTGTCGTCTATCCACGTGGGCGCCACCTTAGCCTTGAGAACTTCTCCGTTTTTTTCAACCAGCACGAAAGAGGAATTTTCTTTGTCGTCGGACAAGACAGCCGTCTTGGGAATTCTGACGACATTATCAAGCGTCTGCACCGGTATTTTTACGGAAACCATTTCCCCGGGCCACCATTTTACCGAGGGATCGGATATGGCAATCTCGATATCGTAGGTGCCCGAGAAATCATCAGAACCCGGACTCACGCCGTCAACCTCGCCCGCGACGGTTTCCACCGTGCCGTCTCTTGTAAGCGATACCTCGAGAACATCTCCCCTGCTGACGCTTCTGGCAACTGACACGTCCACACCGGCTATGACTTTCCTGCCGCTTAGATTAACGACCTTGGCTACCACATCCCCGTTTCTTGTCTCCTGCCCGATGTCGGGAACGATTTCGACAACCTGGCCTTGGATAGGGGAGCGGATCTTTAGGTTTTCGTAATTCCACTTGGCCCTTTTGTAAGAAGCTTCAAGGGCCTTCACGCCGGCCGAGGCGGTTTCAAGCAGGTTTTGTGACGCCTCGGTCTCGTCCTCAGAGACTATTCCCTTCTCAAAAAGAGCCGCGTTCCTGCGGTATACCCTTTCAGCCTCGGCAAGCTTCCCCTTGGCGGACTCAAGATTGTACTTGGCCTCGTCAAGCCGTGTTTCCACGCGGTAATCGTAGAGTTCGAGGATAATTCCATCCTTCTCGATTTCCTGACCTCGACCGGAATCTATCCGCTTTACCCATCCCGAGACGGTCGTTCGGACCAGAACGGTCTGCTTGCCGCGGACTCTTCCGAGAACTTCGGTGTAAACTGAACCCGGGGACGCAACAGGCGTCATCACTTTTATGGGCCTGTGGACGTTATCTTCAGAATGACCCTGCGCGCTCGATTCCCTTTCTTGAAGAAACCTCGCGTACAGGAGAGAAAGAACCAGGAGGAAACCAAGAGATATTAAAACCAGAGTCAACCAGTTCTTCATTTTTCTTTCCCTGAACCAAGATCTCATCTATTTTTCCACCCACAAAAGCTTCAATAAAAAAGGACATTCATAACAATATTGAGAATCCGGCGATTTAGCAACAACCGGCAAAATTAGGAATAACCGGTAAAACAGATTGACTTTTGGCCCAAATACACCGATAATTATCAAGAGATTTTAAGGAGGATGTTAGTGAACGGAAAACCTTTAACAAAATCCCAGCTTTCAAACAGCTTGGCAGAGAAGGCGGGAATAACCAAGGCGACAGCCAAAACCGTTATTGATGCTATGGCGTCAATTGCATGTGAAGAGGTAAAGGGAAAAGGAGAATTCACGATTCCTGGAATCGGCAAACTGGTTATCAGCAATCGTAGTGCCAGAATGGGGAGAAATCCCGCCACCGGTGAAGTAATCAGCATACCTGCAAGAAAGGTCCTGAAGTTCCGCGTGGCGAAAGCCTGCAAGGATTCCGTGCTAGGTTAAAACTGTCTCCGCGCTTTACCTAGCTGATGCTGCCTCTCAGCGACCAGTTGAGAATTTCTACTGGATGCACAATCTTGGTCTTGGAATCTAGACCGAGCAGTCCCTTGCGGATCTGTATCATGCACCCGGGATTCCCGACGGCCAGATAGTCAGCACCGGTTTTTTCTATCTCTCTTATTTTCCCTGAGAGAAGCCTAGCGGACATCTCCGGTTGCACGATATTATATATCCCGGCGCTTCCGCAACAGTGATCCGACCGTTGCATTTCGACAAGCTCCAGTCCCGGGATGCTTCTTAGAAGTTCTCTTGGAGCAGACCGTATCCCTTGTCCGTGAACAATATGGCATGCGTCCTGATAAGTAATCCTTATATCAAGAGGGCGCAGCGACGCCCCTATTTCCACATCTGAAAGAAATTCCATGACATCCACGGTTTTCGCCGAGAGCTGCGCTGCGGCTTCGGAGTAGACCGGATCCCCATGCAGGATCTCGGCGTATTCCTTCATAGTGGAACCGCATCCGGCGGAATTAACGACTACGGCATCTACATTTAAGGTGGCGAAAAGCGCCACCAGTTTTCTTGCGAACTCCCTTCCTTCCTCAAGCCTTCCCGAATGAACAGAAAGGGCCCCGCAACATCCCTGATTCTTGGGAACAAAAACTTCGCAGCCACTTGCGCGAAGCACTTCGATCGTTGCCCTGTTTATTTCCGGGAAGAAGACCCCCTGAACGCACCCGCTCAGAAGGGCAACTTTCTTTTTTCTCTCTCCAATTGCCGGGTAAAAGGCCGAAAGAGTTTCCCCGAAAGCGGAGCTGACCTCGGGAAGCATATGAAACATGGAGGAAGCCGAGAGACTTATTCTGTCAAGAAGCCACGGCGGGAAAACCCTCTTCAGGCCAAGGGTTTTTACCAGGTAAACAAACGGCAGAAGAACCTTCAACCTTTGGGGATAGGGAAAGATTTTGAAGATAAAAGCCTTGAGAATTCTCTCCCTCAGGCCCCTTTTGAACCTCCTTTCAATCTGTCCCCTCGACATCTCTATCAGACTTCCATACTTAACTCCAGACGGACACGCAGTCTCACAGGCAAGACATCCCAGACACAGATCAAGGTGTTTTACAAGTGACTCGCCCATCGGAATTCTTCCCTCCTCCGCGGCCTTTATCAGATGTATTCTTCCCCTGGGAGAATCGAGTTCGTTTCCGGTCTCAAGATAGGTGGGACAAGATGAAAGACAGAACCCGCAGTGAACGCAGTCCTGTATTATCTTCTTGCTCGGGCGATCTGTATGGTCAAAAGCAGTCTCAAGCGACATTGCGTCCCTCCGCTCCCGAAGAAATCGAAAAACCGAAAGTCTCGAGACCCGCGCTATGGAAAACCTCTTTGAGTTCCTCTTGGGTGCCAAACGATTTTTCCCCAAGTTTTCTGCCGGATATATCAAAGTGAAGAGAGTCTTGGGAAAAAGGATTTGGGCAGATCATATAGTTAAGCCCGTCCTCTGATGACAGCGCTATTTCCACCGTGTCTCCGAGGTAATTAATCGGAACGCCCGGAACAGTGACTGATCTTGATCCGTGGCAGAGGCCAAGCGATATTATGTCACCCACCTGAAGAAACCTGAGATTGGTCTGGATATCGGCAGGCAGGTATCCGTTCAGAATCTCATCCCCGACCCTGATCTCGAGGCTTCGCCGCAGAAATTCCCTGATTTTCTCTCTAAGCGAAACGGCCGCCTTGTTGTTTGGGTTTCTGGATATGGTCCTTTCGTTAAGTTCGGAGAAGTGAAGCGCTATGAGCGCGCAGGCGTATGGATGCTCGCCGGCATGTTTTTCGAAACACTCAGACCATATCTCAAGCTGACTCTCGGGCCGCATTTCCATGAAACTTCTCGGATAGCCGTTTTTCGGGTTAAGATCAGCCACGGAATCCGTTTCCTCCCACCCGCAGTCATGTTCCCTTATCGCAAGCATCACTTCGTCTCTGGGAACGATAGTCTCGAAATCCTCATTGCCCCAGAAATCCATTATTCTTGAAGAAAGAAAAGCGTGGCTCGGCTGCGTTATGAGCGTCCACCCCTCATCGGATTCCCTTCTTATCATAATCCCTATCCTCAGTCTGCATCGAATATTTTTTCGCCGGGCAGAATGTTTCCCGGATCAAAACGCCGTTTTATGTTCTTCATAAGAAAAAGCGCCTCTCCGAAATCTCCCCACGCTTTTATCCTCTCCCTGAGTTCGCGGCGGACCCCCGAGAACATGATACGGCCCCCAAGCGAATCGGCAAGATTCTCAAGAGAATGTGCCGCTCTGACCGCCTCTTCACCCCCACCGCTTACCGAAACAAGCGCAACCCCTCTGGCGGGTCTCGAAAGGCAGCGCACTGTGACCCCCGAGAGTGCCGGATTGCTCTCGATATCGGAGAGAATCTCGATTGAGGCAGTTACGGGGAGGGTGAGCTTCGAGGAAAAACTTGCCCCGGATGAAAACGGAAATTCCCTTGCCGAATCCCATAACTCCCGTGAATCCTGATCGTCCATCTCGATTAAGGAGGCAAAATCACCAGAGGTTATCTCTCTCACCTGTTTTATCTGCTCGATCACTGCCTCTTCGAAGCTGTCGAATTTAAGCAGAACACTTCTTTTGGCCCCCGGTGCCGCCGCAAATTCCAAAGAGAGTCTCTCGTCAAGTATTTCAAAGCATGTGGGAACAACATCCGCAGCAAGTATCGCTCTGGCTGCCCGGGAACAGGAAACATGGCTGTCAAAACCCAGAACCAGGGTTCTTGAGAAGGGCTGGTCGGGGTATAACCTGAAAGTCGCTTCCACCAATACACACAGGGTGCCAAGCGAACCTGCCATAAGCTTGGGAATATCATAACCCGCTACGTTTTTAACTACCTTCCCTCCCAAGTTTATGATCTCACCGTCAGCCCTCACGGCCCTGACTCCTAGGATAAGCTCTCTGCACGTGCCGTATCTGGTGCTCATTGGACCGCAAAGATTCGTCGACAAAAGCCCCCCCACAGTGGCTCCGGAGTCAAGACCGGGCGGATCCACGGGAAAAAGCTGGTTTTCGCTCCCGACGGCATTCTGAAACTCCCTCACCTCCATCCCGCATTCGACCGTGGAAACCATGTCAGAAGGCTCATGAAACAGAACCCTGCCAAGACGCTTGAGTGAAAGCGCCGCGCCGACCGCGCCAACCGGGTTGCCGAGAAAAAGCTTGGTGCCCCCCGCAAAAGGAAAAACACGAATGCCCTTCTGCGAAGCAAACCCGAGGACCCGGGATATCTCCTCGATGTTTTCGGGATAGAGAATTACTTCGGGAGAGAAGCCGAATTCGGGAACGTCTGAACCCGTATCCCCGGAAACGGGAACACGGGAAGCTGAAACCATCTTGGAGAGTTCTGTTACGTGAGACATCCTTTTTTCAAACCAACGGACCGTTAAACCTTGAACACGGGCCCCGCTCTACTAGAAAAGTTCCCCCATTTCCTTCGCGGGAGCAGTTTCGGAACCCCGTTTTTGCATCCCGGGCTCAACGCACGTTCTAGGAGTCGGGAACACCTTGCCGGGATTGCAGAGCCCTTCATCGTCAAAAGCGCATCGCACAAGATTCATCGTATCTATTTCCTGTTCACTGAACATAAGCGGAAGAAACCTCTTCTTATCAAAACCCACACCGTGTTCTCCCGTAATGCTGCCGCCGACATCAACGCATACCCTGAGAATTTCGCCGGAAAGTTCCTCGGCTTTCTCGGATTCCCCCTCAACTTCGGGATCATAAAGCACCAGCGGATGAAGATTTCCGTCTCCCGCGTGAAAGACATTGGCAACCCGAAGGCCGTACCGTCTGCCGAGCTCCCCTATCTCTCCAAGCACCCTAGCCAAGCTGCTCCTGGGAATTACGCCGTCCTGGACATAGTATCCGGGACTTATTTTCCCCATGGCGGCAAAGGCGCTTTTACGCCCCTTCCAGAAAAGCTGTCTCTCGCTTTCATCCGCCGCCAGCTTTATTTCAATCGCACCGTTTTCCCGAAGTATCCCGGTCACGGCAGGAACCTGTGCGCTAACCTCTGCCCCAGGTCCGTCAAGCTCCACGAGAAGAATGGCTCCCGCGTCCCTGGGGTATCCGGCGCCTACCGTGGTTTCCACGGCGTTTATGCTGAGATTGTCCATGATTTCCATTCCCGCGGGAATAACCCCGGAAGAAATGATCGCGGAGACCGACGCCCCGGCATCCTCGATTCTCTCAAACGAAGCAAAAAGAGTTTTAACCATCTGAGGTTTTTTTATTATTCTCAAAAAGACCTTGGTCACTATGCCCAAAAGCCCCTCGCTTCCGACCACAAGCGAAAGAAGATCATATCCGAGACTCTCCGGGGTAGGACCTCCGAGCGTGACCACCGCTCCGTCGGGCAGAACCATCTCCACTCCGAGCACATGGTTGGTCGTGACCCCATACTTAAGACAATGAACTCCACCAGAATTCTCCGCGACATTGCCCCCTATTGTGCACACGATCTGGCTCGAAGGATCGGGGGCGTAGTAAAATCCCTCGGCACTCACGGCATCGGTTACGGAAATATTTACCACTCCGGGCTCGACCACAACAACGCGGTTCGGGATATCCACATGAAGAATCCTGTTCATTCGCGAAAGCGATATCACTATTCCCTCGCGACTGGGAAGAGCGCCGCCCGAGAGGCCGGTTCCCGCCCCTCTCGGAACAAAAGGGATCCTCTCGCGATGACAGAGCTTCACCACACGGGAGACTTCCTCTGTGCTCGAAGGCAAAACCACGAAAAGAGGCTTTACCCTGTATCCCGTAAGCCCGTCGCTTTCATAAGCGATCAGCTCATCCTCGGCTGATATAACCGCCCCGGCGCCCAAGATTCCCGCAAGTTCCGAGGCGATACGGGATTTCCATCTGTCGTTTCTTTTTACAGCTTGCGAGTCCATCGTTAAACTTATAGTATATCGGAACCCGGGGAACGCGAAAAATTGACTGAAACCATCAAAGAAAACGATCCGCTCGTATTTGACAAGCTGTCCGAATGCCTTACGGGGGGAGGGGTGATCGTATACCCGACCGAAACTCTCTACGGGATCGGCTGTCTTGCGTTTGATCGGGAGGCCTGCCGGAGAATAGTAAGGATAAAACAAAGATCCGGAGGCAAGGGCCTTATAGTCCTCGTAAGTGACGAGGAGATGCTTGATCGTCACTTCCATGTTCCCGGCGACCTGCTCGAAAGATACTCCCGGAGCCAAAAACCCCTAACGCTCATACTGCATCCGAAATCCGTTTTCCCGCAAGAGGTGTCGGGAGGAAGAGACTCGGTCGCGGCAAGAATCTCCACTTCCCCTTTCGCAAAAGAGATCCTTCGTCGCGTGGGAGAACCCATAACCTCTACGAGCGCGAACATAAGCGGCAGGGGCAACTCAAACCGGCTTGCTGATATCCGCAGGGATTTTCCGAGCGGGATTGATGTTATCGTTGATTCTGGTAACCTTCCACCCTCAATGGGTTCAGCGATAGTGAACCTGACGACCGCGTCACCCGAGATTATCAGAGAGGGCGATCTTTCCGTAGCTGAAATAGAGAAGATTCTTCATGGCTGAAATAGAACCTTTCAGAGGTATAAGATACAGCAAGGAAGCGGTCGAGGACTTCTCGAAAGTCATTGCTCCTCCCTATGACGTAATAAGCCCGCAGCAACGCGAGGAACTCTTCGCCAAAAGTCCTTTTAACGCCGTCAGGATTGAACTGCCCGAAGGAGAAGGCAAGCAGCGTTATCAAAATGCGAATGAAATCTATTCGAAGTGGCTTCGCGACAAGGTGCTCATAAGGGATGACGAGCCTTCAATCTACCCTTACTACCAGGATTTCGAGTTCGAAGGGCAACGCTACACAAGAAAAGGGTTCATAGCGAACCTAAAAGTTGAGGATTTCGACAAGAGAATCGTTCTGCCGCATGAACAGACTTTCAGGAAACACAAGGAAGACCGGCTGGCGCTCACAGTCGCATGCAACTCCAACCTGAGCCAGATATTCTGCGTCTATCCCGACGCCTCGGGAGAGGTCGAGGAAGATGTAGATAAAAATATCGGAGAACCGCTTGTGGACGTCATCTTTGAAGAAGGAATAAGAAATACTCTCTGGAAGATATCCGACCCGAAAATCATAGAACGCGTAAAAAGCCGCCTCGCGGACAAATCCATCCTGATCGCAGACGGTCACCACCGTTACGAAACGTCGATAAACTTCAGAGACCTGAAGAGAAGAGAAACGGGGGGGGATTCAGGACAGATGCCCTGGGACTACGTAATGACCTATCTCTCGCGCGGAGAAGGCCAGGGACTTATAATTAACCCCACTCACAGGATAGCAAGAAAAGTCGAAGACAACCTGATTGACAATCTGCGGGAAGATTTCGAAGTCGAGAGAATTGCGCTTGAGCGCTCGCTTGATCTTGGCCCGGATCAGATATCCGTTGTAACCAAGAATCCCGAGAGAACCTTCAGGCTTACTCCCAAGACGGCGCGCGAAAAAGACTATGAGAACCTCGCCGTGATAATTCTTCACAGCCAATTGTTCGGAGCACTGATAGAAGAAGACAAGGCGGGTGTACGATACTCCAAGTTCCCAGAAGAAGTATTCGAGAGCGTGCACAACGGGGAATTTGAGGCCGGATTTCTTCTTCCCAAGTTAAAATCGGAGGACATATTCAAAGTGGTTCTCGACGGAACCAAGATGCCTCACAAGACCACCTACTTTTATCCGAAAATTCTCTCCGGATTAATATTCAACCCTCTCTGGCGTTAAGCAGGCAAAAAAAAGAGGAGGGATAACCGTTGCGGTCTCCCTCCTCTTTCTTACTC